>JACOTK010000011.1 GCA_016178435.1 Actinomycetota bacterium | reverse complement strand
CGTCACCAGGCCGATGACCCAGAGCGCAGGACTCTTGTCGAACGCCGCGGCAAGAATCTCGTCCTTCGACCAGAACCCGGCAAAGGGTGGGACGCCCGCTATCGCCAACCAACCGACGATGAACGTGGCTCCGGTGATCGGCATCAGCTTGCGCAGCCCGCCCATGAAGCGCATGTCCTGCTCGTGATCCATGCCATGGATCACCGAGCCCGCACCCAGGAAAAGCAAGGCCTTGAAGAAAGCATGGGTCACCATATGGAAGATGGCGGCCACATAGGCGCCCGAGCCGACGGCGAGGAACATGAACCCCAGTTGCGACACCGTGGAGTAGGCAAGAACCTTCTTGATGTCCCGCTGGGAAACCGCACAGGTGGCTGCGAACAGGGCCGTGGCCGCTCCCACGATGGCGATCACCCACGTTGCATCTTCCGCCATCGCCAGGATGGGGTTGACACGGACCATGAGATAAACGCCCGAGGTCACCATCGTCGCCGCATGGATCAGCGCCGAGACGGGCGTCGGGCCCTCCATGGCATCAGGCAGCCAGACGTAGAGCGGCAGCTGTGCCGACTTACCCGCGGCGCCGACGAACAGCAGCAGTGAGATTGCCACGGCCGTAGTCTGCGACAGCCCGGAGGCACCATCGAGAATGCCCGAGTCGCCGACATAGGCAACCGAGCCGAACGTCGCGAAGGTGAGGAAGATCGCGACCATGAAACCCCAGTCGCCGACACGATTGGTGATGAAGGCCTTCTTCCCCGCCACCGCAGCCGATTCGCGTTCGAACCAGAACGAGATCAGGAGATAGGAACATGCCCCGACGCCTTCCCAACCCAGGAAGGTCAGAACCAGATTGTCGCCGAGCACCAACATGAGCATCGAGAACGCAAAGAGATTGAGGTAGACGAAGAAGCGGGGAAAGCGACCGTCCCCATGCATGTAGCCGATCGAGTAGAGATGGATCAGCGTGCCGACCCCGGTGACGAACAACGCCATGGTGATCGACAGAGGGTCGACGAGAAAACCCGCGTCAACGCTGAGGTCACCCGACGGAATCCATGAGAAGAGATGGAAGACGAACTGTCGCTCATGCTCGCTCTGCCCGATCAGGCCGACAAAGGTCACAACGGCCGCAACGAACGAGCCGGCCATCACCGAGGTGGCGAGCCAGCCGGCCACCGGGTCGGCCAAACGCCGACCGACAAGTGCAAGAGTCAGGAATCCAAGCAGTGGCAGGGCAGGGACCAACCACACGGCACCGAGCATGACCGCCCCCCTAACCCTTCAAGGCCGAGATGTCGTCGACAGTGGCGCTCGGACGCCTTCGTAGGATGGACACCAGGATGCCCAGGCCCACAACGACCTCGGCCGCGGCGACCACGAGCACGAAGAACACCACCACCTGCCCGCCAATGTCATTGAGCATCCTGGAGAAGGTGACGAAGGTCAGGTTGACCGCGTTCAACATGAGCTCGATGCACATGAACATCACCAGGGGGTTGCGCCGTATCAACAGGCCGTAGGCGCCGATGGTAAACAGGGCGGCGCCCAGGAAGAGATACCAGGAATAGTCGACGCTCATCGGCCTGCTCCTGTCGGGGAGTGTTCCTGCTCGCCTGCGTCCGCGGTGGACCCGGGTGAGCGATTGGCCAGCACCACGGCGCCCACCACGGCAATGACCAGCAGCACTGACGTGGCCTCGAACGCAAAGAGGTAGTCGGAGAACAGCACTCGGGCGAGTTGCACCAGGTTCCCGCCCTCACCGTCGAGTGGACGTGTCCCCGAGGGCATTCCCAGGCTCACCTGCGCAGCGCGAATGGCGAGCGCCGTCAGCAGACCGACCGATCCCGCCGTGATCACCCATGCCGCGGTCCGCTGACCGACCAGCGGCTCGACGGTCACATTTTCAGCCACATCGACCCCGAGCAACATGATCACGAACAGGAACAGCACGACGATCGCACCGGCGTACACCACGACCTGCACCGCTGCGAGGAAGTGTGCCTGCTGCTGCACGAAGAGCACCGCGATCCCGAAAAGTGTCATCACCAACATGAGCGCGGCATGCACGGGATTGCGGGAGAAGACAACTCCCATCGCCCCGATCAGGATGACGGCAGCGGCCACGGCGAAGACGAAGACATCCATCAGTGCCCACCCCCGTGACCATGGCCGACATCGTCACCATGGCCATGGCGGTCGTCGGCGGTCGCGACGGCATCCTCGCCCGCCTGCCCCACCTCGGGCGCCCGAATGCCATAGCCGAGCTCCGCCGACCAACCGACGCGTCCCTCGTAGTCGGCGCGACCACTCGAAGCCGTCGCCCGAACCCAAGCCGAGGTGTTGGCCTCGTCGTCGTCGCTCCACAGCTCCCACGGCAAACGCTGAGGGCGTCCGTCATCGCCCACGAGCAACTCTCGCTTGGTGTAGATCGCGTCGGCGCGGTTGGTGAACGAGAACTCGAACAGCTTCGACTCGGTGATCGCCTCGGTGGGGCACGCCTCGACGCACAGATCACAGTGGATGCAGCGGAGGTAGTTGATCTCGTACACGAAGCCGTAACGCTCCCCCGGCGAGATGGGCGCATCGGTGGGGTTGTCCGCTCCACGCACGTAGATGCACCTTGCGGGACACACCCCGGCGCACAGCTCGCAGCCGATGCACTTCTCCATGCCGTCCTCGTGACGATTCAACACATGTCGGCCGTGTGCGCGCTCCGGCTTCGGACGCAATTCCTCGGGGTAGGAGGTCGTGACCCTTGGCTTGAACATTTCCTTGAAGGTGATACGGAAACCCTCGAAGTAACCCATCAGCGCAGCGCCTCCTCTGCACGTCGGCGTATCCGCCCGGCGCGGGATGCACCCACCAGGGCGAGAGCCCCCACCACGCACGAGGCCAGGGAGATGCCGATGACCAACGCCACGTTCCAACCCTCGTCGTCCGCGATGCGGATCGCGCCGATCACCAGCAGCCAGGCAAGCGAGAGCGGGATGAGGCGCTTCCATCCGAGATCCATCAACTGGTCGTAGCGGAATCGGGGCAACGTCGCTCGGAGCCAGACGAAGGTGAACAGGAAGATGAACAACTTCCCCATGAACCAGATCGTCGGCCAGATGATGTCCGGGCCGAACAGGCTCGGTCCGTCCGGTCCGCCGAGAAACAGGGTCACGATGATCGCCGACATGGTGATCGTGTTCATGAACTCGGCCAGATAGAACATGCCGAACCGCATGGAGGAGTACTCCGTGTGAAAGCCACCCACCAACTCCTGTTCGGCCTCGACAAGATCGAACGGTGGCCGATTGAGCTCGGCGGTGGCTGCAATGCAGAACACCAGGAACGGCACAACACCGGTGCGCCAGATGTTCCAGTCGGCAAAGCCGCCGGACTGGGCGCTGACGATGTCGTGGGTGGACAGCGAACCGGTCAACAGGACCACGGCGACCACCGAGAGACCCAGTGCGGCTTCGTAGCTCACCATCTGCGCCGATGCCCGCACCGAACCGAGGAGCGGATACTTCGAACCCGACGACCAACCGGCCAACATGACCCCGTAGACCGCAACCGACGACATGGCGAGAAGGAACAGCACGCCGATGGGGGGATCGGCCACCTGAACGAACGTTCGGTAACCGAACACCTCGATCGTGCCGTTCTCGCCCGTACCGAAGAGACCGCCGATGGGAACGATGGTGAAGGTGAGAAAGGCCGGAGCAACCGTGAGGTAGGGAGCAAGGCGGAAGACCAGTCGATCGGCCTTGTTGGGCATCAGGTCTTCCTTGAAGATCAACTTGATGCCGTCGGCGAGGGTCTGGAGCAGGCCCCACTTCCCCGCACGGTTCGGACCGATCCGGTTCTGCATGTCCGCGATGAGCTTGCGCTCGAACCAGATCATGAAGATCACGCCGACCATGACGAAGGTGAAACCGATCAGGACCTTCAAGACCACCAACGCGACAACGCCGAAGTCGATGCCACCGATGAATATCGGGTCACCACCCTGGAGCGGATCACCCATCAGCCCGACACCTCCCGATCACCGATGCCGACCGTCTCGACCCGGACTTCCGTCACGGGAAGCGATACATCGATCAGGTCGGCCGCACCGCTACCGGATTGATTGAACGCCAGCAGTACCGTCCCCCGCGCCACAGCCGCATCAGCTTCCACCGGGGCAACGACGGCTCCCCTGCTCGATGCCACGCGCACCCGATCGTTGGATGCGACCCCGAGACGGTCGAGATCGGCGGGGTTTGCCCTGACAACCTCGCCGGGAGCAAGAGGAGCCAGCGAAGGCGACTGCTGCACGAGGGTCCCGTTGTCGTAGAGCTTGCGCGTCGACACCAGGCGAAGCGAGTAGCCATCCACCGGAAGCGTCGCCGTCGCCGTGACGTCCATCGTGGTCTCCAAGATGGACGAAGGTCCCGCGGCGACGATGCCCTCGAGACCTTCCGAGGACGCGAGCCGTTGGGCCGTCAGTCCCGAGTGAGCAGGAGCCAGGCGCTCGATCTCGTCCCAGATCGCCTCCGCGGTCTCGAAGCCGAGATCACCACCCAGTCGCTCGGCAAGATCGCAGGCAATCATCCAATCGGGCCGAGTGGTGCCGGGCGCGGTGACCTTCTGATGCAGACGACTGACACGCCCCTCGATGTTGGTGGTCGTACCGGCCTTCTCCGCGTAGGAGACGGCGGGCAGGACGACGTCGGCCTGCCGCACCGAATCCGTCGCAAAGCAGTCGACGGCAAGGACGAATCCCGCGCCTGCCACCCCTCTGCGGGCAAGGTCGCGATCCGGAAAGTCGGCCAGGGGGTCCGCGCCCACGAGGATCAGTGCCTGAATGCGTCCCTCGGCGGCCGCCCGCAACACGCCGGCGGTGTCGAGGCCGACCGAGCCGGGCAGTTGTCCCCATGCCTCGGTGAACACCTCGCGTCCCTCCTCGAGCGAGACGCGCCCCGGCAACATGCCGGGGCTGAGGCCCATGTCGAGCGCGCCGTGGATGTTGGCGCGGCGAAGGGCGGAGAGGAATCGCATCCCGGGCACCCGGCTGCGAAGGCGAAGTGCGGCCTGGACGACCGAATCGGCGCGCTCGGCGACCGAGGGGCGACCCAGCACACACACGACGTTGTTGGCCTCGAGCAGGGCGCGGGCACGACCGAGATCTGCCTGCACATCGACGTCTCCGGCATGCTCGAACAGCTCCTGGACCAGGACCGCCGCCTCACCCGGACGATAGCGCAGTGACACCGCTGCGTAGCGCGTCATGCTCGTCTGCGAGGCGCTGATCTCGATCACGTTCAACCCGTGGTTGACCACTGCATCGCGCAGGCGCAGATAGAGGATCGGAAGCTCTTCCTTCAGGTCTGGGCCCAGCAGGACCACCGTCCCGGCCGCGCAGGTCTCGTCGATCGTCGCCCGCGGGAGGCCGAGGACGACATCGCTCGGCAGACCGTCACCCATCTGTGCGTCAACCGAGTCCGTGCCGAGCACGCTGCGGGCGAGCTTCGACCAGGCGTAGGCCTCCTCGTTGGTGAGACGGGCGCCGCCCACCACCGCGATCGAGGACGAGCCGTGGCGTTCCTTCGCTCCCCCAAGGGCGCTCGCCGCCTTCGTGAGCGCATCGGACCAGGACACCTCGACGAGGTCGTCGCCCTGGCGCGCGAGCGGCCGGGCCAATCGGTTCTCGCTGTTGACCGCCTCGAAGTCAAAACGACCCTTGTCGCACAACCAGCCCCAGTTGACGGCATCGACGTCCACACCCAGATAGCGAACCAACTGGTTCGACGACGATTCAACCGCGACGCGACAACCGACCGAGCACGAGGTGCAGGTGGACTCGACCTGGTCGAGATCCCAGGGTCGGGCCTTGAAGCGATAGGGGGTCGCGGTCAACGCGCCGACGGGGCAGATCTGAACCGTGTTCCCACTGAAGTACGAGGCGAACGGATGGTCGGGGAAGGTGTTGACCTCGGTTTCGTTCCCCCGGTTCACGAAGGAGATCAGCGGGTCACCGGCGACGGTCTTGGCAAAGCGCGTGCAACGATCGCACAGGATGCAACGTTCCCGATCGAGCTGCACCACATCGCTGATGGCGATGGGCTTCTCGTGGTGACGCTTCTCCTCGACGAAACGGCTCTCTCCCGGACCGAAGGCGACGGTCTGGTCCTGCAGCGGGCACTCGCCGCCCTTGTCACACACCGGGCAGTCGAGGGGATGGTTGACCAACAGGAACTCGAGGACACCGTCCTGTGCCTTCCTGGTCACCGGTGACTCGGTCTCGACGACCATGCCCTCGGCGACGGGGATCATGCACGAGGGCAACAGCGCGGGGCCCCGACCGGTGTCGATCTCGACGATGCACATGCGACACATGCCCACCGGCTGCATACGGGGATGGTGGCAGAAGCGCGGGATGTAGACCCCGGCCCGCTCGGCGGCGTTGATGACCAGCTCGCCGGGCTGCGCATCGATGACCCGGCCGTTCAACGTGACCGCCACACCCCTCACGGCCTCGGTCCCGTTCTCGGCGATGTCAGTCATGGGTGCACCTGCCCTGGTCGATGTGGGCAACATAGTCGTCACGAAATCGCCTGATCGACGAAGCAACCGGTGAGACCGCCGAGGGCCCGAGCGGACAGATCGTGGTTTGCCTCGGTGGCCAGGCGATGCCCGGGCTCAGGTTGTCGCTCACATCGAGCAGGAGATCGAGATCGTCCGCACGACCGGTCCCCTCCTCGATGCGGTGCATGATCTTCTCGAGCCAATTCGTGCCTTCCCGACACGGCGTGCACTTGCCGCACGATTCATGGGCGAAGAAGCGGACCACCCGCAGCGCCGCTCGCACAGGGCAGGTGGTCTCGTCCATCACGACGACCGCGCCCGAGCCGAGCATCGAACCGGCCTTGTCGACGGTGGCCTTGCTCAGCGGGAGGTCGAGGTGCTCCTCGTAGAACCAGGGGGCCGACGCACCACCGGGGATGAACGCCTTCAAGCCGCGGCCGTTGCGGATGCCGCCGCCGTAGACCGGCGCCTCGATCAGGTCGCGGAAGGTGGTCTTTCCCATCTCGACCTCGTACACGCCCGGGCGGCGCACGTGACCCGACAGGGCGAAGATGCGCGTGCCCGCCGACTCGTCGGTGCCCAACGCCGCGAACGCGGCGCCGCCGTTGTTGACGATCCAGGGCACGTTCGAGAGGGTCTCGACGTTGTTGACGATGGTGGGCTGCATGTAGAGACCCTTCACCGCAGGAAAGAACGGAGGCTTGAGCCGGGGCATGCCGCGGTTGCCCTCGAGGCTCTCGATCAGCGCGGTCTCCTCGCCCACGATGTAGGCGCCCGCACCCCAGTGCAGCACCACGTCGAGCGACCAGCCCGAACCCATGATGTCGCGCCCGATATAACCGGCCGCATAAGCCTCGTTCAGCGCTGCCGCAACACGCTCGTGGGCGAAGGGCATCTCGCCGCGTATGTAGATGAAGGCCTGATTCGCCGCGATCGCATACGAGGCGATGAGCACGCCCTCGATGAGTTGATGGGGGTCACGCTCGAGCAGGAGGCGATCCTTGTAGGTGCCCGGCTCGCTCTCGTCGCCGTTGACGACCAGGTAGCGAGGCGACACATCCGGTGGGAGGAAGCCCCACTTGGTCCCCGCCGGAAAGCCGGCCCCTCCGCGACCCTGGATGTTCGCCGCCTTGACCTCGGCGAGAACGGCATCAGGCGCCGAACCGAGCGCCTTGCGCAAGGCGGTGTAGCCCCCGGACGACTCGTATCCCGCCAAGGTGTGGGCATCTTCCTGATCAAAGCGAGCGGTGATCAGCTTGGGTGCATCGGTGACCGCCATCAGCTGCGCTCCTCGGGAAGGCCCTCGCCGCCACGTCCATCCCAGCGTTGCGGATCGACCTGTTGACGAACACGGGTGAGCGTGCCGTGAGGAGGGATCTCGCCGCTGCGCCCACCGGCCCGGAGGTCGGCGAACAGCGCATCGACCTCTTCGTTGGTGATGCGATGGAAGTACCGGTAGTTCACCTGCAGACAAGGAGCCTCGGTGCACGCCGCGATGCACTCGACCTCGTTGAGCGTGAAGAGCCCGTCGGCGGTTGTGGCCCCCGGCGTGAGACCAAGTGACTTCTCGCAATGCTCCAACAACTCATCACCGCCGCCCAGCATGCACGCGATGCTCGTGCACACGTTGACCAGGTACCGACCGACGGGCTCACGCTTGAACATCTCGTAGAAGCTGCACGTGCCCAACACCTCGGAAGGGGTGAGATCGAGCAGCTCGGCGATGTGCACCATTGCCTCGTCGCTGACCCAACCGTCCTGCTCCTGCGCAAGGTGCAACAGAGGTATGAGCGCGGACTTCGTCCGTGGGTAGCGACCGATGATCTCGTGGGCAAGGGCCACGTTGCCCGCGTTCAAACGGCCCATCAGCGATCAACCTCGCCCATGATCGGGTCGACCGACGAGATGATCGCGATGGCGTCGGCGACCATGCCCCCTTGCAACATGTGCGGCAACGATTGCAGGTTCACGAACGACGGACCTCGTATGTGCATGCGGTAGGGACGGGCGCTCCCGTCGGCCACCAGGTAACAACCCAACTCGCCACGGGGAGACTCGACCGCAACGTACACCTCCCCCTCGGGCACCTTGAACCCCTCGGTGAAGAGCTTGAAGTGATGGATCAACGCCTCCATCGACTCGTCGATGCGGGCGCGCGGCGGGGGTGTGACCTTCGGGTCCTGCACCCGGTAGTCGCCCTTCGGCATCAGGTCGAGTATCTGATGGACGATTCGTATCGACTCGCGGATCTCATTGAGGCGAATGGCATAGCGATCGAACACGTCACCGGTGGTGCCCACCACGATGTCGAACTCCACCTGGTCATAGGCGAGATAGGGCATCGTGCGGCGAAGATCCCAGGCGAGACCCGTCGAACGCAGGATGGGCCCGGTCGCCCCGAGCGCAATGGCCTCGGCCGGTGTCATGACACCCAGTCCCTGGGTTCGGTCGCGCCAGATCGGCTGGCCGGTCATCAAGACGTCGTACTCGGCGAGGCGCGGGGGAAGATCCTCGAGAATCGTGAGGACGTCCTCACGCCACCCGTCGGGCAGATCGGCAGCCACGCCGCCGGGACGGATGTAGTTGTTGTTCATCCGAAGGCCGGTGACCTTCTCGAAGAAGGCGAGAAGCGACTCGCGCTCGCGCCAGCCGTAGATCATCATGGACACCGCGCCGAGATCCATGCCGTTGGTGGCCATGAACAGGCAGTGCGAGGAGATGCGATTGAGCTCGCACATCAGCATGCGAATCCATGTCGCCCTTGGCGGCACCTCGACATCCAGGAGCGCCTCGGTTGCCAGCGAGAACACGAGCTCGTTGAAGAAGGGGCTCGCGTAGTCCATGCGGGTGACGTTGGTGCCCCCCTGCATGTAGGTGAGCTGCTCGCCCGTCTTCTCCATGCCGGTGTGCAGGTAGCCGATCACCGGCTTGCTCCGAAGGACGGTCTCGCCTTCCAGCTCCAGCATGAGGCGAAGCACGCCATGGGTGCTGGGGTGCTGGGGGCCCATGTTGATGATCATGGTCTCGTCCTCGGACACCTGACCGGCCAACTCGCTCACCGATGCCTCGGACATACGGAGAACCGCGCCTGACTCACGCAACAACTCGGCCGCTGCGACCGCCTCACGCGGGGCAAGCTCCTGGGCGCCCTCGGAGGTGTCGGCAGCCCCCCCTTGGCCCTGGGATACCGTCGTCATCGGCCGGTCTCCATCATCGAGGGCCCGGGGCTGCCTTGAACTGCACGGGAATGCGACCCATGTCGTAGTCCTTGCGCAAGGGATGGCCTTCCCAGTCCTCAGGCATCAGGATGCGAGTGAGGTCCGGGTGACCCTCGAAGGCGATGCCGAACATGTCGAACACCTCGCGCTCCATGGCCTCGGAGCCGGGATGGAGATCGAACAGGGAGGGAACCGTCGAATCGTCGCCGAACACCTGGACGCGTAGACGAACGCGTTGCCTGGCGGCGATCGACAGGAGGTTCACCACGATCTCGAACCGTGCGGGCACGACGTCACCGGGAATCGATCGTTCCCGGTGGGTGAGAAAATCCACCGCCGTGAGGTCCACACACATCGTGAAACCCTCGTCGAAAAGAGCTTGAACAACCTCTTGATAACGCTCGATCGGCACGTGGAGGACGACCTGGCCGTTCGAGGACGTGACGGGCACCCCGTGACGAGTCTCCGGGAGATCGCTCATGATGGGGAGGTCTCCAGCCGGACACCGGCGCCCGCCCCCGACGCCGCCCTGCGTCGGCCGATCTCCCCTTCACCGATGAGGCCGTGCAAGGTGACGATCGAGTGCATCAGCGTCTGGGGTCCCGGAGGGCAGCCCGGCGCATACACATCGACGGGAACGATCTGGTCAACTCCCTGCACGATGGCGTAGTTGTTGAACATGCCACCACTCGACGCACAGACGCCCATGGAGATGACCCACTTGGGTTCCATCATCTGGTCGTAGATCTGCCGGAGCACGGGCGCCATCTTCTGGCTCACCCGGCCCGCCACGATCATGAGGTCAGCCTGGCGTGGCGATGCTCGGAAGACCTCCATGCCGAAGCGAGCCAAGTCGTTGTGGGCGGCTCCCGAGGCCATCATCTCGATCGCACAACACGCAAGGCCGAAGGTCGCGGGCCACACGCTGTTGCGCCGTGCCCAACTTACGACGTCATCAAGTCTTGCGGTGAGGAAGTTGTCCTGAAACCCGCCCAGGCCCTGACTCGCGGCGGTCATGGAGCGCCGACCTCCGAGGGCCGACTCGGACGACCTTCGAGACCAACGCGACGGATCGAGCTCTCGCTGGTGCGAAGCGGCTGGAGCGGAGAGACCTTCTTGACCGTGCCCCAATCGAGAGCGCCCTTGCTGAGGAGGTACAGGAAGGAGACCAGCACCGCTACCGAGAACATCAGCATCTCGATCAGGCCGTAGGCGCCCAACTCACGGTGGTACACCGCCCAGGGGTAGAGGAAGATGATCTCGATATCGAAGATGATGAAGATCATCGCCACCAGGAAGAACCGGACGGGAAAGCGCTGCGGGGCCTCACGGCTGGGAACGATGCCGCACTCGTAGGGATCCTGCTTGGCAACGGTGGGCCGGCTCGGCGCGACGAACTTGGTCGTGACGAGGCTGCCGAACACGAAGACCACCGCCAACACCAGCATGACGACGAGTGGCAGGTAGTTATCCACGAGCCTCGGCGAGTGCCTTGTCGCGACGATGCAGCGCATTGCAGGTGACGGCGAAGATCACGCCCGAGGCCAGGGCGATCACTGCCGGGGGAAGCCGCAACGAGCCCAGGTCTCGCTCCATCACCACCGAAAGGATGGGGGCGGACAGATCGGGCTCGGGCTTGGGTGGAACCTCGCCGAAGGTGATGCACTTGGTGCCCGCTTCGCATGCCTCGCCTGCCTTGAGCGTCACCACAGGGATCACCTTTCGCACCTGGACGATGGCGTAGTGCGGGGGATGGGGCAGTGGCACCAGGTCGATGCGGTTGATGAAGCTCTTCGAATCCTTGCCGCCCTTGTCGTAGGCGCTGAGCACCAACAGGTCGGTTGCCTTCTCGAAACGCTTCAGTGGGCCGTCCTTCTCGATCAAGGCCTCGGTCGCGGTCGTTTCCGCCTCGCCACGCTTCGTATTGCCAGGAGGCAGTGCCGTCCACTTCGTGAGGTCATGTGCCGCGTCGAGGGCTGCGGCCGACAGATCGTTGAGCGACCTGCCCTCGACAACCTCGTGAACCTCCCAGTGCGATGCCGTGCCCTTCATGCCGATGCCGTAGATCATCCAGATGACGCCCATGATCATCAGCCAACCCGAGAGCGCAGCGGCTGCGATGAGGAACCCCAGGCGCGAGCCGGTGTTGGTGGCAACCAACAGATAGGTGGAACCGTACAGCACGCCGGCCCCCACAGCGACCACGAGGATTCCTCGGATCGTGGGGTCCCACGTGACGGTGAGCGCGAGAACGGTGGAGAGCATCACTTGTCCTTCCCGGCGATCTTGGCGGCCGCAAGGTCGCGCTCGTAGTCGACGATCGCCTCGATCTGCTCGCTGGTCAAGATGTTCGTGAAATACGGCATCTTGCCGGTGCTCTGGCCACCGAAGCCATAGCGGGCGCCGGCCTTGACGCCGCCGGTCGTCGGGTCGCCGGCGACAAAGGCGACATGATCGTCACGTTCGGGAAACTGTGTGAGCACATTGCTCAGGGCGGGCCCGAAGAATCCGCTCCCCGGCGCCTTGGCCTCGCCGTAGGAGAAACCGGCGGTATGGCACCGAGCACAGTTCGAGTTGAACAACACGGAACCCATCGAGGGGTTCGCCTCACCCGCAGCCTGCAATGACGCCATCTCCTTGTCGGCACGGCCCTTGGACTGCGTGCGCGCCTCCTTGGGCGTCAACCCGATCTTGTGGAGATAGGCAACGAGATTGCTCAGCTGTTGGTCGGTCATCGGGCCGCCGCCGGCGGTGCCCCAGGCGGGCATGGGCGAGAACGGTCGCCCATAGGTCAGGACGTAGAGAATCTGCTCATCGGTCATGCGCAGCGTCACATCGTTGAGCGAGGGAGCCTTCCATTGGACCTGACGAAGCTTGCCGGTCTCCGGGTCGGTGAAGGTGTAGGGAACCTCGCCGCCGAGGCCCTCGAGGCCCCCATGACACCCGGCGCAGTTGTAACCACCATTTTCGGTGAGGTCGAAGAGCTTCTCGCCTCGATGGGCAAAAGTCTCGTCGAAGTTCGCGATGGCGCCTTCCTGGCGACCGGGCTCGGCTAGCCAGTAGAGCGGTAGTCCGACACCGATGATGAGAAGCGCTGCGAGCCCGGAAAGCTGGAAGCGCTCCAGGCGCGACGTCTCGAGGCTGTCGTCGTCGAAGTAGGGCTTGCGAT
>JACOTK010000010.1 GCA_016178435.1 Actinomycetota bacterium | reverse complement strand
GGGCCATTGAGCCCACAAATGCGCTAGCGTGACTCCCGTTCGTTCATCGAGAGGGGAGCCACCGGCCATGAAGACCAGGGCAGCAATTCTGTGGAACGTCAAGCAGGACTGGAGCGTCGAGGAGGTCGAGCTCGACCCACCCAAGCACGGTGAGGTCCTGGTGAAGCTCGCTGCGTCGGGCATGTGCCACTCCGACGAGCACCTGTACACCGGCGACCTTCCCGCTCCGCTCCCCTGCATCGGTGGCCACGAGGGCGCGGGCGTCATCCTCGAGCTCGGTGAAGGCGTGACCGACCTGGAGGTGGGCGATCACGTGGTCTTCGCCTTCATGCCCGCCTGCGGGCGGTGTCGCATGTGCTCGACCGGGCATCAGAACCTCTGCGATCTCGGTTCCAAGATCATGCAGGGTGGCTCGCTCTACGACGGCAGCTACCGCTTCCACGCACAGGGCAAGGACATCGGCACGATGTGCATGCTGGGCACCTTCGCCGAGCACACCGTGGTGAACGAGGCATCCTGCGTGAAGATCGAAAAGGACATCCCCCTCGACAAGGCATGTCTCGTCGGCTGCGGTGTCACCACCGGCTGGGGATCGGCCGTCTACGCAGGCGAGATCGGCCCGGGCGACACCGTGGTGGTCGTCGGCATCGGCGGTATCGGCATGAGCGCTGTGCAGGGCGCCCGCCTGGCCGGCGCCCGACACATCGTCGCGGTCGACCCCGTCGAGTTCAAGCGTGAGCAGGCGCAGGAGTTCGGCGCCACCCACACGGCAAAAGACGTCTTCGAGGCGATGAGCATCGTCACCGAGATCTCCTGGGGACAGATGGCCGACAAGGTCCTCGTCACGCCGGGCGTGGTCGACGGCAACGAGATGATGCCGATCATGGCGCTCGTCGCCAAGAACGGCCGAGCCGTGATCACCGGCCTCGCCCCCACGTTCAACTTCGATGTGAAGTTGTCGCTGATGGATCTGACCCTCATGCAAAAGGAGATCCGTGGCTCGCTCTTCGGCTCGGCCAACCCCCGTGCCGACATTCCCAAGCTGCTCCAGCTCTACCGTTCCGGCCAGTTGCTGCTGGACGAGATGATCACCCGCACGTACCCGCTCGACGGTGTCAACCAGGGCTACCAGGACATGCGCGACGGCAAGAACATCCGTGGCGTTCTTGTCTACGACTGACCGTCGGTGACCCTCGGTCCAACACCTACGTCCTCTCGGCAGCTGCTCGACGGCCTGGTCAGCCAGGTCGTCGGGCGTCGCCGAGAAGCCGAGGTCGTGGTTGCGGCGCTCGCCGCGCAACGCCATGTTCTGCTGGAAGGTCCGCCCGGGACCGGCAAGTCCACCCTGTTGCGCACCGTCGCCCGTGAGCTTGCCGTGGGGTTCGAGTTCGTCGAGGGCAACGCGGAGCTCACGCCGGCGCGCCTGATCGGCTCACACGACCCCTCGCGTGTCCTGCATGAGGGCTACGTACCCGACACCTTTGTCGACGGGCCCCTCGTCACCGCGTTGCGGGACGGCTCACTGCTCTATCTCGAGGAGATCAACCGCGTACCCGAGGAGACCCTCAACGTCCTGGTCACCGTGATGGCCGAGCGAGAG
Source organism: Actinomycetota bacterium (assembly GCA_016178435.1). Lineage (GTDB taxonomy): Bacteria > Actinomycetota > Acidimicrobiia > Acidimicrobiales > CADCSY01 > JACOTK01. The sequence goes on along the minus strand of JACOTK010000010.1, from coordinate 4,978 downwards.
CTGCACGTGCCTCGGCTCGGCCACATCGTCGCCGCTCCCGGTTTCCGCCTCGTCGCGGCGATGAACCCGTTCGACGCCGTGGGAACGGCACGCATCAGCTCGGCGATCTACGACCGGACCTGTCGAGTCGCGATGGGCTACCAGGAAGCACCGGATGAGCTCGAGATCCTGCGTCGCGCAACCGAGGGCGCGACGCAGGATCCGCCTGACGAATCCTGGATGGCCAAGGTGATCGAGCTCACCCGCGCCACCCGCGACCACAGCGACATCCGGGTCGGATCCTCGGTGCGAGGCGCGATCGACATGGTGCTCGTCGCCGTCAATCTGGCCGAGTTGCGTGCAGAGCCCATCCGGAGCATCAACGTGGGGCTCGATGCCGCGTTGGCCGCCCTGAGCGGGCGCATCCGCATCCACGAAGGCTGCGGACGCAGCGCCGATGACCTGGTTCGGGCCTTGTGGGCCTCGATCTTCCTGACCTCCGACGACACGCCGGAGCCCGATCAGGGAAAAGTGACGGGCCCGGCCACAACGACACCGGGCCTGGCCAAGGCCTGATCGAAGAGGGCGAACAGGCCCGCAAGGCCGTTGCCGACGCGCAGCGCCAAACCACGGCGCGCCAATCGCTTGCCAAGAACCCCAATTTCGAGCAGATCTCCCCCGAGGTCGGCCGACTCGACGAGGACGCCTTGCGTGATCTTCTCGATCGTGACCCCGACCAGGCTCTGACGATGCTCGCCGAGCTGACCGGCACGACCGACCCCGTTCTTCGCAGCCTTGCGCGTCAACTTGCAGGTCGCATCATGGTTGACGTCGCCCGCACCGGCCGAGCCGACCGGGGAGGCATCGGACGCCTGCGACGAGCCCGAGCCGCCGATGGCGGTGACCTCGATCTGGACGCAAGCATCGAACCACTAGCCGATTCCCGAGCAGCCGGGGAGCCTCCCTCACTCGACGACCTCTGGGTTCGTAAATGGGGTCGGCCGATGACCGCTCTGTGCCTGGTGGTGGACCGGAGCGGCTCGATGGCCGGTCAACGACTCGCCACCATGGCCGTTGCCGCCGCAGCAGTCGCGTTTCGCCAGGGTGATGACGACTACAGCGTGATCTCCTTCGCACGGGATGCCGTCGTGGTCAAGGCCCAAGGTGAGCATCGCCCGGTGGAACGGGTTGTCGACGACGTGCTTTCCCTGCGTGGGCACGGCGTGACCGACCTGGCCCTTGCCCTCCAGGCCGCACGTCGCCAGCTCGAACGTTCCAACGCATCGCACAAGGTCACCATCGTGTTGTCGGACGGCCGGGCCACGGCAGGCAACGACCCGCTCGGCCAGGCTCGTCACCTCGACACGGTCCACGTGCTCGCGCCCTCCGGTGATGCCGAGGAAGCCATCCTCCTCGCCCGCGCCGGCAATGGCTCGTGCGTCGAGATCACCGTCCCGACCGACGCCCCCGCTGCGATCGCGGCGCTGCTCGCCTGAGCAACGTTCCTCTCTCGTGGTGTGGTTGCCCTGTCGGGAGGCCATGATGATTGGATGACGCTCCGAAGCGCCGTTGAACCGGGGTCCATCGTGCATGCGGTCCGGCGCGGCAATCTGCGCGTCTACCTCGGTGCGGCCCCCGGCGTCGGCAAGACGTTCGCCATGCTGAACGAAGGCCATCGTCGGCGCGACCGGGGAACCGACGTCGTCATCGGCTTCGTCGACACCCATGGACGAGCGCTCACCGAACGACAGATCGGTGACCTCGAGATCATGCCGGTCCGAACACTGACGACCGGCGGAGGGACGATCGAGGAGATGGATGTCAATGCCGTCATCGCTCGTCGTCCCGACGTCGTCCTCATCGACGAGCTCGCCCATCGGAACGTATTTGGGGACAGCGAACAGCGGTGGCAGGACGTCAATCGGATCCTGGACGCCGGCATCGACGTCATCACGACGGTGAACATCGAGCACCTCGAGTCGCTCAGTGATGTGGTGGAGCGAATCACCGGCATATGCCGGAACGAGACGATTCCCGACAACATCGTGCGCCAGGCGGAGCAGGTGGAGTTGGTCGACATGACGCCCGAGGCGCTCCGCCGGCGCATGGCTCATGGCAACATCTACGGATCCGAACAGGTCGACGCGGCGCTTTCGAACTACTTCCGAGGCGGAAATCTCGCCGCCCTGCGGGAGCTGTCCCTGTTGTGGGTTGCCGACCAGGTGGACGTCGCCCTCGATGGCTATCGGTCCCTCCACGGTATTGATCAGCCATGGGAGACGCGGGAACGCATCGTGGTCACACTCACCGGTGCGCCTGATGGTGACGCGCTCATACGCCGAGCCTCGCGCATCGCCCAACGCTCCCGAGGCGAGTTGCTCGGCGTGCATGTGCGACCCGAGAGGGAGCGCTCGGGGAACGAACCCCGAGTGATCGACGACCACCGCAGACTTCTCCAGGAGCTCGGCGGCCGGTACCACGAGATCTTCGGTGGCGACGTTGGGGCCGCCCTGGTCGAATTCGCCATCTCGGTCAACGCCACCCAGCTGGTATTGGGCGCCAGCCTCAAGTCCCGCTGGTCCAGGCTCTGGCGCGGTTCGGTCATCGAACGGGTCCTGCGATTGTCCGGTCCCATCGACGTGCACGTCATCTCCCACGAGCAACCGGAGACCCAAAGGGATGAACCCCGGGCCCGACGCCAACGACGGGTCGGTCGTGCCGCGTCGCCCATGCCCATCCGGCGACAGGTCATGGGCTGGGTGCTCGCCGCCTGCGGGGTGCCGCTTCTCACGCTGGCACTGACTCAGATCCCCGAACACGTCGGGCTTCCAACCGCCCTCCTGCTCTATCTTGCCCTGGTGGTCACCACCGCGGGCGTCGGCGGCACCCGGCCGGCTGTTCCGGCAGCCCTGGGCTCGTTCCTGGTGGCCAACTGGTATTTCACGCCCCCGTACCATCGCTTGACCATTGCCGAGAGCGAGAACATGATCGCTCTCGCCGTGTTCCTCGGCGTGACGATCGTGGTCAGCCGCTTTGTCGACGTCGCTGCCGGACGGGAGGCCGAAGCCGCCCGAGCCCGGAGTCAGGCGACGACACTCGCCGGACTTGCCGCCGGCATGAGCGACGAGGACCCACTTCCCACGCTTCTGGACCACCTCCGCTCGGTCTTCATGCTCGACGCGGCCGCTGTGCTGGTGCGTTCGGATACCGGTTGGCTGGTGGAAGCCCGCTCGGGATCGAACGTTCCCACCGAGCCATCCGAGGCCAACCTGGTCGAGAACCTCGTCGAAGGGGCCATCCTCGTGCTGGCCGGACCAAGCATCGACGCAGGCGACCGCACGGTTCTCAATGCGTTCGCGGCTCAGTTGGGCGTTGTGCTCGAACATCGCCGACTCCGAGCGGAGGCGGGTCATGCGCACGCATTGGCCGAGGCGAACGCACTGCGCAGCGCGCTGCTCCAGGCTGTGTCGCACGATCTTCGTACCCCGCTCGCTGCGATCAAGGCATCAGCGTCCAGCCTGGAGCAATCCGATGTCTCCTGGTCGACCGAACTGGCCGACGAGTTCCTGCACACCATCATCCAGGAGACCGATCGCCTGACCGCACTGGTGGGCAACCTCCTCGATATGAGTCGAATCCAGGCCGGCGTGCTGGAGCCCGTGCTGGTGCCCACAGCCCTCGAGGAGGTCCTCCCTGCCGCAATCATGAGTCTCGGCACAACGACCGCCCGGATCGACTGCGACGTGTCCGAGGCGCTGCCTGCAGTAAGGGCCGATGCAGCGCTGCTCGAGCGTGCGCTCGCGAACGTGATCGCCAACGCGATGCGATTCTCGCCCGCCGGCGGCCGGGTGCGGGTCATCGCCGGAGCGTTCGGCGACACCGTTGATCTGCGGGTGATCGACCGTGGACCGGGCGTGCCCCGGGCCGAACGCAGTCGGGTGTTCCAGCCGTTCCAGCGCCTCGGGGACAACCAGCCGGGGGTTGGTGTCGGACTTGGGCTCGCAGTCGCCGATGGATTCCTGCGAGCGATGCACGCGGACATCGATATCGAGGACACACCGGGCGGCGGGGCCACCGTCGTGATCCGATTGCCGATGGCCCGATGAGTCGCGTGCTCGTCGTCGACGACGAACCAGCAATGCTGCGTGCCCTGAGCGTCAACCTCGAGGCCCGCGACTACAAGGTGGATCTCGCTCCCACGGGCGAAAAGGCCCTGGAGCTTGGAGCCCGCCATCTTCCGGATGCCGTCATCCTTGACCTCGGACTGCCTGGGATCAGTGGCATCGAGGTCATCCACGGGCTGCGCGGCTGGAGCAACATGCCCATCCTGGTTCTCTCGGCCCGCGATGCCCAGGCCGAGAAGGTCGCCGCCCTCGACGCCGGAGCCGACGATTACGTGACCAAGCCATTCGGGATGGATGAGCTGCTGGCACGGTTGCGCGCCGCACTGAGACGTGCCGTCCCGAGCGCCGATGAGCCACTGATCGCCACACCCGACTTTCTGGTGGACCTCGCCGACAAGAGAATCGTGCGCCCCGATGGGGAGGTTCGACTCACGCCGACCGAATGGCACCTCGTGGAGGTTCTCGTCCGCCATGCGGGTCGACTGGTGACGGCCAGGCAACTCCTCCAGGAGGTCTGGGGCCCGCACTACGGCGAGGAGACCAACTACATCCGTGTCCACCTGGCCCATATCCGTCGCAAGGTCGAACCCGTGCCCTCCCAGCCGCGCTACTTCCTCACCGAGCCCGGCATGGGATACCGATTTGTCACCGGCGACGGCGTGGACGGCTCGAAGGGATGGTCTTAACGCGTTCTCAACGTCCAAGGGGTCATTCTTGATGCCGGCGAGACGTCGAGCACGAGGGCCGTGCGGTTGACTTGAAGTTCATGGCCAACGTCACGGACTCCGCCTCCAATCTCGTCGGTTCACCAGTCCTCGATGCCGGCGTGCCCGGCGGGCAGGGCGGCGTCCTGACACCACCCTCGATCCATCTGG
>JACOTK010000009.1 GCA_016178435.1 Actinomycetota bacterium | reverse complement strand
GCCTCGTACAGGCCAAGTCCGAGATGGGCCGTCGCGGTGCCCTCGATGGAGTCGGCGAAGTGGCGTTGGAGATCATCGGTCTGCACGTGGCGGATGATCGCTCCGAAGCCCTCGATGGTGCCGATGTGGGTGATGAGCTGCACCAGCGGATCACGAAGCCCCTCGGACAGCAGGTACTGTGCCTGCTTCACGTTCGGATAGAAATCGGCAAAGAAATCCGGGGGACACGCAATCAACGGCATTCCCGTCTCCGCCTCGTGCTTCGCCCTCCACGCCTTGATCGCCGGCCAACGATTCAGGGTGCGAGGCGACACATACTCGCCGGAGGCGTCGAAGTCGCCGTGGAAGAGAGCGTCGCCCAAAGACGGCACCACCAACGGCTCTGCATAGGCATGGCTTGCAAGCAACTCGTCGGCGGTGAAGCTGACTTGATCGGTTGTCACCGTGAACCCCCTTCGTGCCGATGCCATCATTTCGTGCCATTTGGGTCACGATTAGTCATCAGCTAACAAATGCAATCTCTTGCTCGCACAGTATGCCCCGGCTCCGATGAGGTCAACTACTGTCGGGAGGGACCCATCCCAAGGGCGACCTCGCCAAACAGGTAGGATCCCGCCGTGCCAAAATTGCGATGGGGTGCCGAGGCGCCGACCGACAGCGATCAGGCCAGGGAACGTCTGATCGATGCGGCCGAGGCGTGCTTCGAGCGCTACGGCGTCATGAAGACCACCGTCGAGGACGTTGCCGGTGAGGCTCGGGTATCGAGAGCAACCGTCTACCGCTATTTCGAGGGCCGCGACGAGCTGCTGCTCGGCGTGCTCATGCGCGAAGGGCGCCGATTCCTTGATCGTCTGGCAGCCATTCTCGCAAGCGAGGCCGACTTCGGCATCGCGCTGACCGAGGGCATCCTCTTCACCATCGCCGGGATTCGAGGAGACGACAAGCTGGCCTTGTTGTTCACCTCGGACGCCGCGGGCACGACCGGCAGCGTCGCAGGAGCCTCGGAGGCGATCTTCGCGCTCACGACCGAGTTCATGCGGCCATTCATCGAGGCTGCGGCCACGAGCGGCCAACTGCGACCTGGACTCGAGGTCGACGAGGCAAGTGAATGGATGCTGCGCACCGTTCTCTCGTTCCTGATGGTGCAGGGACCCGTCGAGCGTGACGAATCGACGCTTCGGCGATACCTCACCACCTACTTCCTTCCTGCGGTGGTGAACTAGTCCCTTCGGGCCATTGACTCCCGGGAACGTTTTCGTCAGGATGAATGCAAGCAACGAGGTCACCCTCATTCGACAAAGGGAGGTATTGGTTGAACGCCACGAACCTATCCTTGGAGGAAACGCCACCCGACAAGTTGGGAGCGGGGTAACCGGTAAACGGCCGGTTGTGCAGGACAGCCTCTCGTCCTCCTGGTGCCGCCACACTTTGCCCGCTGCTTGCGGAGCTTTCGGCCCACCCAAGTGAGACGCCTGACCGTCCTGGCCCCGCTCACCCTGATCGTTCAAGGACCCCGCCTCGGCACTCGAGACGGGGTCCTTGACATTTCAGGGCAAGGACACTTGAGGGCAGCGTCACCTCTGAAGGGCCCTCACCCTCGCGGGCTCTCCGAGGCATCGACGATCCTGAACTCCGGCAGTTGTGAGTTGACCCGACTGCTCTTGTAACATCGACTCGATCGCCTCGCAGGGCCAACGTCGTCCCGGGCAGGCAGCCATTACGGCACAACAGCCAATGCGTGAGGCACAACGCCACCGGCGCCGGCGCCAAACGAACCCAAGCCCCAAGGATGACGTGATGCAGCACTTCCCTGCCGCCCAGGGTCTCTACGATCCCAACTTCGAACACGACGCCTGTGGTGTCGCCTTCGTCGTCGACATGAAGGGCCGTCGCAGCCACGCCATCGTCGCGCAGGGCATTCAGGCCCTCTGCAACCTCGAGCACCGTGGCGCATCCGGCTCCGAGGCCAACACCGGAGACGGGGCCGGCATCCTGATCCAGATGCCCGACGCCTTCCTGCGCGCCGTGGTGGGATTCGACCTGCCCGCCGCAGGTGCGTACGCGACGGGCATCGCCTTCCTCCCCGGCGGACAAGGTTCTGCCCGTGTCGAGACAGCCATCGACAAGATCGTCAGAAGCGAAGGTCTCGCGGTCTTGGGTTGGCGTGACGTTCCGACCGACCCGAGCATGATCGGGGCCACCGCTCTGTCGGTCATGCCCGGCTTTCGACAGATCTTCGTCGCCGGCGACACGGCCAAGGAGCCCGGCGAGACGCTTTCGGGGCTTGCGCTCGATCGACGGGCCTTCATCGTGCGCAAGCGGGTCGAACACGAGGTCGAGGGCGTCTACTTTCCCAGTCTCTCGAGCCGAACCCTGGTCTTCAAGGGAATGCTCACCGTGCCGCAGCTCAGCGACTTCTTTCCTGATCTGCTCGACGAGCGCATGGACAGCGCCCTGGCCCTGGTGCACTCCCGCTTCTCGACGAACACCTTTCCCTCGTGGCCGCTCGCCCACCCCTACCGCTATATCGCCCACAACGGTGAGATCAACACCGTGCAGGGGAACCGCAACTGGATGCGTGCGCGCGAGGCACTCGCCGACAGCGACCTGTTGCCCGGTGATCTCGAGCGGATCTTTCCCATCTGCACCCCTGGCGCAAGCGACTCGGCGAGCTTCGACGAGGTGCTCGAGCTGATCCATCTCGCCGGCCGTTCCCTTCCCCATGCCGTGCTCATGATGATCCCCGAGGCCTGGGAGAACCATGAGGCCATGAGCCCCGAGCGTCGAGCGTTCTACCGGTTCCATGCCTCCCTCATCGAGCCATGGGATGGCCCCGCGTCGGTGGCGTTCACCGATGGAACGGTCATCGGCGCCGTTCTCGACCGCAACGGACTTCGCCCCTCCCGCTTCTGGGTGACCGACGAGGATCTCGTCATCATGGCCTCCGAGGTCGGCGTGCTCGAGATCGACCCCGCCCACGTGGTGCGCAAGGGGCGCCTCCAACCCGGTCGCATGTTCCTTGTCGACACCTCCCAGGGCCGCATCATCGACGATGACGAGATCAAGACGGCGCTCGCCAACGAACACCCATACCAGGAGTGGCTCGACGCGGGCGTCGTGCGTCTGGACGACCTTCCCGCACGTCACATGCTCACCCCACAACACGCATCCGTGGTGACCCACCAACGTCTCTTCGGCTACACCTCCGAGGAGCTTCGCATCCTGCTGGCCCCGATGGCCACAACGGGCGGTGAGGCGTTGGGCTCGATGGGCACCGACACGCCCATCGCGGTGCTCTCTGCTCGTCCCCGTCTGCTGTTCGACTACTTCAATCAGCTCTTTGCGCAGGTCACGAATCCACCGCTCGATGCCATTCGCGAAGAGCTGGTCACCTCGCTGGGCGCCCTCCTCGGCCCCGAGGGAAACCTCCTCGACTCCGGGGCCTCGTCCTGTCGCCAGGTGGCGCTGTCGTTCCCCATCATCGACAACGACGACCTTGCAAAGCTCATCTACATCAACGAGGAAGGCGGGCTGGAGGACTTTCGCACCTTCGCCATCGACGGTCTCTACCCCGTGGCGGGAGGTGGCGAGGCCATGCGCTCCGCCATCGAGGACATCCGCACGAAGGTCAGTCAGGCCATCGCCGATGGCGCCTCACTCATCGTGTTGTCGGACCGCTATGCGAACACCGATCTGGCGCCGATCCCGTCACTGCTCCTCACCGCTGCCGTCCATCATCATCTGATCCGAGAGAGGACCCGGACCAAGGTCGGTCTCGTGGTCGAAGCCGGTGACGCACGCGAGGTGCATCACATGGCATTGCTCATCGGCTATGGCGCAGCAGCGGTCAACCCCTACCTCGCCTTCGAGACCATTGACGACCTCATCACCGAAGGCGTCATCGAGGGCATCACGCATCGCAAGGCTCGCAGGAACTACATCAAGGCATGCGGCAAGGGGGTGTTGAAGGTGATGTCCAAGATGGGCATCTCGACCATCCCCTCCTACACCGGCGCGCAGGTGTTCGAGTCGGTTGGTCTGGCGAACGATGTCATCGACGAGTACTTCACCGGCACGGTCAGTCGCCTCGGTGGTGTCGGCCTGGACGTCCTCGCCGCGGAGGTCGCCGCGCGTCACGCCATGGCGTGGCCCGACCGACCCAGCGAGCTGGCGCACCGCGACCTTCAGGTCGGCGGCGAATACCAGTGGCGCCGCGAGGGCGAATACCACCTGTTCAACCCCGAAACGGTCTTTCGCCTGCAGCACTCGACCCGAACCAGGCGCTACGACATCTTCAAGGAGTACACCACCCTGGTCGACAATCAATCGGCCAACCTCGCAACGCTCCGCGGCCTTTTCCGCCTCAAGGAGGGCGAGCGACCGCCGGTGGCCATCGATGAGGTCGAGCCGGTCTCGGCCATCGTGAAGCGCTTTTCGACGGGCGCCATGTCGTACGGGTCGATCTCGGCCGAGGCGCACGAGAACCTCGCGATCGCGATGAACCGCCTGGGCGCCAAGTCCAACACCGGCGAAGGAGGTGAGGACGCCGACCGCTTCACCCCCGACGCCAACGGGGACTCGCGTCGCAGCGCCATCAAACAGGTCGCCTCCGGCCGTTTCGGCGTGACGAGCGAGTACCTCGTCAATGCCGATGACCTCCAGATCAAGATGGCCCAGGGCGCAAAGCCCGGCGAGGGCGGCCAGCTTCCGGGCCACAAGGTCTATCCGTGGATCGCCCGGACTCGTCACTCGACCGCCGGCGTTGGGCTCATCTCCCCTCCCCCACACCATGACATCTACTCCATCGAGGACCTCGCCCAGCTGATCCACGATCTCAAGAACGCCAACTCGCAGGCGCGCGTGCACGTCAAGCTCGTCGCCGAGGTCGGAGTCGGCACCGTGGCCGCGGGGGTCTCGAAGGCCCATGCCGACGTGGTGCTGATTTCCGGTCACGACGGGGGCACCGGGGCGTCGCCGCTGACCTCGCTCAAGCACGCCGGGGCCCCCTGGGAGCTCGGCCTCGCCGAAACCCAACAGACCCTGTTGCTCAACGGCCTGCGCGATCGCATCGTCGTCCAGGTCGACGGCCAGCTCAAGACCGGCCGCGACGTGGTCATCGCCGCCCTGCTCGGCGCCGAGGAGTTCGGCTTCGCCACGGCGCCGCTCGTGGTGTCGGGGTGCATCATGATGCGCGTCTGCCATCTCGACACCTGTCCGGTCGGTGTCGCGACCCAGAACCCGGAGCTGCGCAAGAAGTTCAACGGCAAACCCGAGTTCGTCGTGACCTTCTTCGAGTACATCGCCGAGGAGGTGCGCGAGCTGCTTGCGGCCCTGGGCTTTCGCACGATCGAGGAGGCGATCGGTCATGTCGAGATGATCGACACGATCGAGGCGGTCGAGCACTGGAAGGCGAAGGGGCTCGACCTCTCCCCCATCCTCCATCAGCCTGTGTTGGCCGAGGGTGCATCGCTGCACTGCACCGCCACGCAGGACCACGGCCTCGACAAGGCGCTCGACAACGAGTTGATCGAACGATGCATGCCGGCACTCGAGCGCGGCGAGCGCGTTGCGTTCGCCACCACGGTGCGGAATGTGAATCGAACGGTCGGCACGATGCTGGGCTCGGAGCTCACCCGCCGACACGGCGGAGACGGCCTCGCCGATGACACCATCACGATCGACTTCACCGGCTCGGCCGGACAGAGCTTCGGGGCCTTCCTTCCACGAGGCATCACCCTGCGGCTCGCCGGCGACGCGAACGACTACCTGGGCAAGGGATTGTCGGGTGGACGCCTGATCGTGGCGCCTCACCCCACGTCACCCCTGATCGCCGAGGACAACATCATCGCCGGCAACGTCATCCTCTACGGCGCGACCGGCGGCGAGGTCTTCCTCCGCGGCGTGGTGGGCGAACGCTTCGGCGTGCGCAACTCCGGGGCGACGGCGGTCGTGGAGGGCGTTGGTGACCATGCCTGTGAGTACATGACCGGCGGACGAGTCGTCGTGCTGGGAGCGACGGGTCGGAACTTCGGCGCAGGCATGTCAGGTGGCATCGCGTTCGTCCATGACCCGACGGGAACCTTCGCCGAACGGGTCAACACGGAGATGGTCGATCTCGATGACCTCGATGGTGACGACCGCTCCTGGCTGGAGGCGATCATCGGGCGGCATGGCACCGAGACAGGCTCGGCCGTGGCCGAGCGCCTGCTCGATGCCTGGATAGAGTCGATCGAGCATTTCGTCAAGGTCATGCCCAAGGACTACAAGCGGGTATTGGCTGCGGCACAAGAAGCCGAGGAGCAGGGCGTGCCCGTGGAAGAAGCGATCATGGCGGCATCTCGTGGGTGACGCGTCGGGGTTCCTCAAGCACGGCCGGGAGACCCCGAGTCGGCGCAGCGTTCCGGTGCGCCTGCGCGACTGGAAGGAGGTCTACGAGCCCTTCGACCATGATCGGCTCGAGGTCCAGGCCAGTCGGTGCATGGACTGTGGCATTCCGTTCTGCCACAACGGCTGCCCCCTGGGCAACCTCATTCCCGAGTGGAACGACCTCACCTATCGGGACGAGTGGCATGCCGCCATCGAGCGCCTGCATGCGACCAACAACTTCCCCGAGTTCACCGGGCGCCTGTGCCCGGCCCCCTGTGAGGCGGCGTGTGTGCTCGGCATCAATGAGGACCCGGTCACCATCAAACAGGTCGAGGTCTCCATCATCGACCGGGCGTTCGAGGAGGGATGGGTCGTCCCCATCTCGCCCAGTCGCTCCACGGGCAAACACGTTGCCGTCGTGGGTTCGGGCCCTGCCGGACTCGCCGCCGCCCAACAGCTCACTCGTGCGGGCCACACGGTGGTGGTCTTCGAACGAGCCGACCGCATCGGTGGTCTCATGCGCTATGGCATCCCCGAGTTCAAGATGGAAAAGCGTGTCCTTGACCGGCGACTCGACCAGATGCGCGCCGAGGGAACCGAGTTTCAGGCCGGCGTCAACGTGGGCGTCGACATCACCGTGGACGAGCTGCAGAGCCGCTTCGACGCAATCGTCCTGGCGGTCGGCTCCACGATCGCCCGAGACCTTCCGATCCCCGGTCGCGAGCTCAGGGGCATCGAACAGGCGATGACGTATCTGCCGATGGCCAACCACGTGCAGGAGGGTGATCTCGCCGATCCCGGGATCAGCGCGACGGGCAAACATGTCGTGATCATCGGTGGTGGTGACACCGGGGCCGACTGCCTCGGAACGGCACTGCGCCAGGGCGCCATCGAGGTCCACCAGTTCGAGATCATGCCCCGGCCCCCCGATCAGCGTGCCGAAGCCACGCCGTGGCCACTGTGGCCCTTGATGTTCCGCACCTCGTCAGCGCATGAGGAAGGAGGCGTCCGCGTGTTCGCCGTCAACACGGAGTGCTTCCTCGGTGACGATCAGGGCAACGTCACCGCCCTTCGTGCCCACGAGGTGCGCCAGGAGACCCTTGACGGCCGACCGACCTTTGCGAAGGTGGACGGCAGCGACTTCGACCTGCCGTGCGACCTGGTGTTGCTCGCCATGGGATTCACCGGCCCACAGGCCGATGGCCTGCTCGACAGGCTCGGCGTCGAGCTCAACGCTCGTGGCAACGTGACCCGTGACCAGCGGTGGGCGACCAACGTCGAGAACGTCTTCGTCTGCGGTGACGCAGGTCGGGGCCAGAGCCTGATCGTGTGGGCGATCGCCGAGGGGCGCTCCGCCGCGGCCGCGGTCGACCGTCACCTCATGGGCCACACCGATCTGCCCGCCCCCATCAATCCGTAAACGCGATCCTCGGGACGTGCTGTTGCAGTCGTCGCGTTGAGGTTTAGCGGGGGGAGGAACCCGAAACGGAGGCTGCGTCCGCCCCACCAGGGGATGGGGATGTCGAGCTCGGGGAAGCCGGCGTCGATGAGCACGGGAGTATGGGTGCGTAGCGCGAGGTCGACGCGGACGTGGTCCTCGGCGACGGTGATCGTG
>JACOTK010000008.1 GCA_016178435.1 Actinomycetota bacterium | reverse complement strand
GGTGACGAGCGCACAACTTTCCAGAGCACGCTTCATGAGCGTGACGTCGACGTTCAGCGTCTCCTCGACATTGGTGTTGGCATACACGCTGGCGTTGAGGACGGCGAAGCCCGATTCGTTTGCCCCACCGCCGCAGATCGGCTTGTTGATGATGTAGACCACCTCTTCGAGGCAGGTGTGCGCGCCGATGTCGGCGTTGCGGGCGGGGTACGAACGGATGCCCTGGAAATAGCTGTTGGAGTCGTCACGGTTCTTCCAGATGATGGGTCGATCGGTGTTCGACGACTTCCTGGAGATGACGGCGACGTCACAAGCCTCGGCGACCGGCCCGGCGACCAGCACGCCGATCAGGATGACGGCGCCGATCGTGATCTTGGCGGTTCGGGAGCCACGAAGGAGGGGAGCGGATGTGCGGTTGAACATCATGGATTACCTCGTGACGTCGTGGGTTGCGAACTCGGAATCGGCGAGCTCGTGCGGGTCTGGGTCTTCCTCGTGGAACGATGATCCCAGGTCCACGGGTGGTTGTGCGAATGCGGTGCGTGGTCCGAAGACCAGACCGGCGTGGCGCCATGCGGCGACAAGGCCGAGCGGCAGCCGCAGGATGATCAGGGTTCCGCTGTAGGCGATGCTGAATGCCGCGATGTCGCCCTGGGAGCCGTATGAGCGAAAGAAGAACAACATGGCAGCCTGCATGGTTCCCAGACCGGCCGCACTGACCGGTAGGTTGCCGATGAAGAAGATGGTCGGCACGAGAACGAGCAGGGCCATGAATGGCACCTCGACCGAGAAGGCCGGGAGTGCCAGATAGAAGAAGGCGATGAAGGCGAGAAAGTAGACACCCCGCCCGACAACGATGGTCAGAAACGTCGAGGGTGACGCCTCGCGAAAGCTTGCCAGGAGGCTCAGTCGTCCGAGCCGGCGAGGGAGGCGATCGCCCAACGTTCGGTAGGCGCCGATCAGGGCCGTGGATCCGATCAGGAAGCCGCCGGCGATCAGGGCGATCGTCCCGACATGGGGCTCTCCCGGAAGGATGACGGCACCGAGTACGGACATCGCCGCAAGCGAGGCAACCTCGGCGTACATGTAGAAGAGCATGAGGCTCGATGCCTCAACCATTGGGATGCCGACCGTGGAACGGAGATAGAGGGCGATCCCACCCACCCCGAGGTTGTAGTTGAGCACCATGAGCAGGTAGGTGTACGCGCGGACAGCGGCCAGTTCGGAAAGGGGGCGTTGGTGTCCGAAGCGTTTGAGCAGCGACCCCAGATTGTGGGTCTCGACGAGGAACCAAATGAGGATGAATCCCACGGCAAGGGGTGCGTAGCGAGCCAGATCGGCGCTTCTCATGGCGTCGATGACCTCGTCGAGGTCAACGACGACGACGAGACCGATCAACATCGCGATGCCGACGACCCAGGGCGCCCAGCGACGCCAGGCGCTCGGGGCTCGGGGCTCGCCGAGACCGGTCATCGGGCCGGCTCCCTGGTTCCCGTCGGTTTCACGAGGGATTCGATCGCCTTGTGCTTGATGCCCCCTCCGTCCAGGCGCTCGGCGAGATCGATCGTGAAGGTGACGGGTTCCGGAACAATCGACTGGAGCTTGCGAATGAGGGCATCAGCCTGCTCGGTCGAGTAGTGGGGCCCTGCCACCAGGTGGACGGTTGCCTTGGCGAGATCGGTTTGCACCAGCTTGAACTCGCGGATGAAATCGGCATCAGCCTTGATGAAGGTCGTGAAGATGTTGAGAAGCTTCAGGGAGGGGACACGATCGCCGCCTGTGAGCACGAAGGCGTCGTCGGCTCGACCCTCGAAGGATGCAAGCACCGGCAGGGTGCTGCCGCAGGGACACGGCTCGGTGCCCGCGCGTCCGAGATCACCGATTCGGTAGCGAATGAAGGGCATCGCCGGGCTCTGAAGCGTCGTGAGCACGATCTCGCCGATCTCGCCGGCGGGTACCTCGCTTCCATCGGCATCGAGAAACTCAACCCAGACATTGTTGGTGAAGAGGTGGTATCGATGCTCACGGCATTGCGAGGCGATCATCCAGGTTTCCTCGGACGAATACTCGTCGTAGACGGGGCACTGGAAGACGGCGGCGATCTCGTCGCGTTGTGCTTGGGTCGAGAGCTCGGAATTGACCGAGATGAATCGAGGCTTGATGACCCGGAGGTCGTCCTCGGTGACATTGCGGGCCACGTCGAGGACCAGCGATGCATAGCCCACCAGAAGGTCAGGTCGTTGTCGGCGCAGCGCCGCGATGTGCTCCTCGACGGGAACCAGCGACGGGATGTGGCCGACACGGAAGATGGGCCCGAGATTCGGTGCCGGGATGGCGGTGTACTTGATGTAGGTCGCCCGATGCCATGGGCGATAACCCACCATCGTGTACACCTTGAAGCTGGTGGCGTGATAGTAGGCATAGGTCTTTGGCGTGAAGACGAAATTGGTCGCCACGCCGCTCGAACCTGTCGTTGCGGAATGCACGCATCGATCAAGGTTCGTCCCCCTGGCCACCAAACCGTTCGGGAAGTGCTCCTGGACGTCGGCCTTCGTGAGAAACGGGAGCAGCGAGAGATCAGCGGCGCCTCGGAAATGCGCGGGGTTGAGCCCTGCGCGGTCGAAGCCGGATCGATAGAAGGGAACGTTTCGGTACGCGCCGCGGACGACCTTGCGCAGCCGGCGCTCCACCACCCTCTGCTGCAATGCCGGAGGAAGATGAGCATGCAGGTGCGTGTCGAACGCCCCGTAGGGGTAGTGGCGGTAGTCGAGCAGCCGCACGGGTGGTCAATCTCGTTCGGAGATCAGGCTTGTCGACTCCACGCGTCGAAGTGGAACGGTGAAGTCGTAGCCCTTCATGATTCCCCACCCGAACCACGGGATGGCTCGGACGGTCGTCACCACGGTCCCGAAACGTCGCGAGGCGCCACCCATGAACAAAAAGGCATCCCCTCGGTCGTGGCAGTCGAAGTTCGCGGGGACGATTGCCCTGTCCCGCCCCTTCCGCAGCTTGGGTTTCCACTTCGAGGAACCGGGAAAGGCGGCTTTGACGAACCACGGACTGGACGGATCGAGTGCCTCGTAGTCGTACTTCTTCAGGTACTGCCAGGCGATGTCCGTCAACTGCTCGTTGGGTCTGAACGAGTTGTTCCGAAAGATCCGGCGATACCGATAGGTGGCCTGGATGGCGACGGGGCTGACGGTGAGGCCGAGCAGGACAGCCCGCTTGATGGAGCGGTCGCCGAGAAAGCGGACCACCAGGAGGTGGCACAGGAACCAGACGAGCTTGAGCGCCAGGCCATTTCCCCGTTGGTCCTTCGAGATCATGGCTTCGTCGAAGCTGACCACGCCGTAGTCGCCGTTGAGCCACACCGTAATGACGAGGAAGCCGACGACCCTGCCCTTGAAGGTCACGTAGGCCAGAAGATCGCGCTTGGCGATGTAGTCCAGGAAGTCCTCTTGGGGGTTCCAGCTCTCGTGCTCGAGGGCAACGCACTGCTCGATGATCGGATGGGGCCTCGTGAAGTCGATGGTCGCGATCTCGAGCACGTGGTAGCCGTACCCCTTGTTGCTTGCGATGGGATCGAGGACCACGGGTTCATGAAGGTCCCGACTCTTGACCGTGCTGTTCTTCAGTCTGACGTTGTCCATGCATGGCCCCTTCGGAGTGGATCGATCGCACCCGTGTCTCTGCTTTGTTCCGGGCTTCGCGACAGGTTCCCAGGTGTGCGGCCGACCACGTCACGATATGTGACAAATATCATGTTTGCAAAGCTGATAGTTCGTCACGAGTCGACCGATCCCTTCCCGAGACCGGGCCCCTTCGCTCAGGATCGTGCCGCAGAACCCTCGAATGGAGCCGGGTCGCGTGGTCCCGGGATGAGGGGCTTGCTCCATCGCATCGACTCCGAGAGAGACTCGGTCACCTGACGCCATTCGGCCGGCTGCCAGCCCTCTGCGGATCCGGCGATGCTGAGGTCCTGTCGGATGTGGACGAGCGCCGGCAGGTTCATCAGATCGAGACCCTTGACCACCAGGCGGTCCGGGTCGGCGAAGGTCAGGAACTCCTGGGCGTAGGGCCCGAGGAACTGGCGGGTCTCGTCGGGGGAGCCTGCCACCACGAGCGCCACGCGGCAGTCCGCGTCGGCGTACACCCGCAGGGTTCGTGCCACCGTCGGGAGCAGCCAGGCGCTCTCATGGGTGTAGGGGTCGAGCACGACTACCACCAGATGGAAGGTCGTCAACCACTGCTGGAGCGTGGTTGCATCACCATTGATCGGTGTAAGCGCCAAATCAGCGGGGGCATCGGTGACCACGACGGGAGAACGTATCGCGCCCACGGCCCTACCGGGAAGTTTTGAGCTGTGGCATGGTCTGGGTGTGCATCCCGTCGAGCGACTCCGAGCAGTGGCACGGGCTCGTGGCGTCGACCAATCGCTGCTCGTTCAGGAGGCGGCGGTCGCGCTGGCCGATCTGGCCGTTTCGGGTGACGAGCGCGGCCTGGTGTTGGCCGCGAGGCGTCTGCTCGCCCATCATGGCGAGGCCGGTGCGATGTGGACGTTGTGTTCCCGCCTGCTTCAGGCGGGCGATCCGGCTCGTGAGGCATGGCGGGTGATCGAGGAGATCGACGGAGACGGCACAGCGCTGCACGCCCGAGCGTATGTTGCCCACCACGAGGCCGATCTGGTGATCGAGGCGGCTGCCGGAGGACCGGACGGGTTCCTCGTGTCCGGCCACGAGGGGTGGGCCATGGGCGAGCGGGTGGGGCCCGACTCGATGATCGCCGTCGTCCTGCCCTGGGGACGAGCCGTTCCCGAGCGCTACTGGCAGATCGTGCGTTCGGCCGGCGACCGCGTCGGCCAATGGACGGTGGTGCCACGTCAGGGGACCACGCTGGTCATCGGCCCCGACGGCGTCGCCCCTGCGCCGGTGGTCATTCAACGGGTGGATTGCTCCGTGGTGCCCGATCTCTTGATCCCTTCGGCGCAGCCGGGCATTCGAGGCCCCCGAGGCGCCGACCCGCGGTAGGGTGCGCGTCGATGACCCCAACCGCCCGGCTTCGAGGTTCAGCGGACAGGTCGACCCGTTGCGCGCCGGACCATTCGTTCCCCGGGCGCCGCCCGGCGACACGGACTCGTTATCCAATGGAGGCCTACCCATCCGCTGTGCCTCTCGGGAGAGGACGGCTTGGTTAGCACCCCGGACCTCCACGACGAGCCGCTCGTCGACAGGTACGTGCTTGTGGGGCTGCGCCTGGGACGCCATCTCGACGGGCTGGTTGACGCCTATTACGGACCGGAGGCGCACCGCCGGGTCGTGGCGCGGGAGCCGCTCGTCGACCCGGCGGTGCTTGCCGGCGAGGCCCGTGCGCTTCTCGGTGAGCTCGAGCCCACCGCCGGCTGCAGCCTGGATCCTGCGCGGCGGCATTGGCTCGGCGCCCAGGTGCGTGGGCTTGCCACGACGGCAGCACGGTTGGCGGGCGCCGTCATCGGCTACGCGGACGAGGTTGAAGCCTGTTACGGCGTGCGACCGCGGTGGATCGACGAGGAGGATCTTGTCGCCGCGCATCGCCGCCTCGACGAGGCCTTGCCCGGCAGCGGACCCGTCGTCGAGCGACTGACGACCTGGCGCGAGGCCCAGGCGGTCCCGGTCGATCGCCTGCCCGGGGTGCTGCACTCGCTGTGCGACGACCTGCGTGAGCGCACAGGTCGCCTTTTCGGCCTTCCCGACGGTGAGCGGGTCGACATCGAGTTGGTGACCGACCGGCCGTGGTCCGGCTTCAACTACTACCTCGGCGATCTGCGCAGTCGGATTGCCGTCAACATCGATCTTCCGGTGCTCGCCCCCGGTCTGGCCCACCTCATGGCCCATGAGGCCTATCCGGGCCACCACACCGAGCACACCCGCAAGGAGGTGGGCCTGGTGCGGCGACGCAACCTCGTGGAGGAGACCATCTTCCTGGTGGGCACTCCCCAGTGCCTCATGGCGGAGGGCCTTGCCGATCTCGGCCTCGAGGTCGTCGTGTCACCCCATGCCGGCGCGCAGATGACCATGCTGGCAGGCCATCTCCGGAGCCAGGGTGTGCCCTTCGATCAGGAGGTCGCAACAGCGGTAGCCGAGGCGAGTGAGGGCCTGGGCCGGGTTCGGGGCAATGTCGCGCTCCTGTTGCACGAGCGGGGCGCCGCCGTGGAGGAGGCCGTGTCCTATGGGCAGCAGTGGGGGTTGATGCCCCGAAACCGTGCGGAAAAGCTGGTCTCCTTCCTCAACGACCCCGTCTGGCGGGCCTACATGACGTGCTACGTCGAGGGGTTCCCCCTGTGTCGACAATTTGTCGGCGGCGATCCCGCCCGCTTCGCCCGTCTGCTCGACGAGCAACTCACCCCCGGCGATCTGGGCCTTTCCTGATCGAGCGCATACCATGTGGGTATGTCTGAACGTTCCAGGAGTCTCCCGCGTCGCTCGTGTCTGTCGGTCCCCGGATCGAGTGAGCGCTTCTTGCAAAAAGGTCCGACCATCGAAGCGGACATGACCTTCCTCGACCTCGAGGATTCGGTGGCGCCGCTCGAGAAGATCGAGGCCAGGGCAAAGGTTGTCGACGCGATCAAGAACCTCGACTGGGGCGATCGCGTGCTGTGTGTTCGGGTCAACGCCTGGGACACCAAGTGGACCTACGGCGACGTCATCGATGTCGTCGGCAACGCGGGCGATCGGCTCGACGAGATCATGTTGCCCAAGGTGCAGTCGGCCGCCGAGGTTGTTGCGCTCGATCTCCTGTTGACCCAGGTCGAGGCCAACGCCGGCCTTCCCATCGGCCACATCGGTATCGAGGCCCAGATCGAGACGACTCGTGGGCTCATCAACGTGGAGGAGATCTGCGCGGCCTCGCCTCGCCTCGAGACGATCATCTTCGGCCCGGCCGATTTCGCCGCCTCGATGGAGATGCCGGTGCTCACCGGCGGCGTCCAGATTCCCGAGTACCCGGGTGATCATTTCCACTATGTTTTCTCGAAGATTCTCATGGCGGGTCGGGCAAACGGCCTGCAGGTGATCGACGGACCGTTCCTCAAGATCCGGGAGCCCGAGTTGTTCCGTGACTACTGCCGACGCACCCAGGTGCTCGGCTACGACGGCAAGTGGGCCCTGCACCCCGACCAGGTCACCATCCTCAACGAGCTGTTCTCGCCCACCCAGGAGCAGTTCGATCGGGCCCACGCCATCCTGGACGCCTACAAGGAGGCGACCGAGGGCGAGCGCAAGGGGGCGGTGATGTTCGGTGACGAGATGATCGACGAGGCGTCGCGCAAGATGGCCCTGAAGTTCATCGCCCGGGGTGAGCGAGCCGGGTTCGTCCGCTCCGCGGGCTGAGGACGACGTAGGACGATATGTCCCTGCATCGAGGCTCGGGGGTCCCTACCCGGACCTCGGCGCCGGGCCCAGGAGCGTGGGGGCGGCGATGATCATCGACTGCGTCATGCCGGCCCGCAACGAGGCGCTCACGATCGAGGCCAATGTCGTGGCGGCGCGCGGGTGTCGGTTCGTTCGCTCGGTGATCGTCGTCGACGACGGTTCGACCGATGCCACCGGGGCACTTGCCGAGGCCGGCGGGGCCCGGGTGTTGCGTCGCGAGGCGTCGTCGGGCTCGAAGGCGCTCGCGATGGCCACCGGCGTGGCCGCGTGCGATGCCGAGGGCATTCTCTTCGTGGACGGCGACTGCACCGGATTGACCTCCGTCCACCTCGATCAGCTTTGTGAGCCCTTTGTCGAGGGGGTGGCCACGATGTCGGTCGGCTTCTTCGACTACGGCTGGTTCTGGAACCCGCTGGTGCGTCGCTGGCCGCCCATCAGCGGCGAACGCATCATGCCCCGTTGGGTCTTCGAGGCGATTCCCGAGGAGAAGCTGCAGGGATACACCATCGAGCTCCGCATCAACGAGGTGATCGCCGAGCATCGTCTCGAGACCACCGTTCGCACGATGAAGGGCGTGTCACATCGCACCAAGCGCGACAAGCTCGGGTTCGTCGTGGGCATGAGGCGAACCGTGGCCATGTACCGAGAGCTGCTCGGTGTGCTGCGCGGCGATCTTCGGTGGCGCACCTACTGGTTCTACCTGCGAGGCCTGAGCATCCGACGGTGAAGGTGAGGCCGACCGCTAGTTTTGCACTGTGGCAGAACCGTGGACATTCTCAGGCGAGGTGCCGGCCGTCGGGACGGCGGTTGGAACGATCACCCTGGTGCAGGGCTCGACGTTCTGCATCTCCGGACGATCGGGCGACATCGTCGCCGGCATGCCCCAGGGGCTGTTTGTCCGTGATTCACGTTTTCTCTCCGCCCTTGAGCTGAGGCTGAACGGGCACCGGATGGAGCCACTTTCGGCCTTCACCTCGAACCCGTTCACCGGCACCTTCGTGTCCCGCGCCTACCCCCGAGCGGGTGTGGCCGACAGCACGCTGCTCGCCTTTCGCACCCGGTACGTGGGCCGCGGCATGCGGGAGGACGTGACCATTCGCAACTTCGGTCTCGAGCCCGCGCGGTGCATCGTCGAGCTCATCACCGATGCCGATTTCGCCGATCTTTTCGAGGTCAAGGAGAGCAGGGTCGAGATTCGCGGGCAACGTTCCGTGGAGGCTCGGGACGGCGAGTTGCGCCTCGGCTATCAACTCGACAACAGCCGACGTGGTGTCGCCTACCGGATGACCGGCTTCGACACGGTCGGCCACCATGGGGCCTTGGTCGAGGTGAGCATCGAGCCCGGCGGCGAGTGGCGGGCATGCCTGGAGGTCGCGCCTGTGATCGAGGACGAGGAGATCGAGCCCCGTTACCGGTGCGGTCAGCCCGTCGAGAAGGCCGCTCCGACGGAGCGTCATGCCCAGTGGCGCAAGCAGGTCCCGACGGTGACGACCAACCACGCCGGCTTGGCGGTTGCGGTGACCCAGAGCCACGAGGACCTGGGCGCCCTGCGCATCTTCGACCCCGACTACCCGGAACGCACGGTGGTGGCCGCCGGCGCCCCTTGGTTCATGACGTTGTTCGGACGCGATTCCCTCCTGACGTCGTGGATGGCGTTGATCGTCGATCCGGAGCTCTCACTGGGGGTCCTGCAGACGCTTGCTCGATTCCAGGGCGACGACGTGGTAGCGGAGACCGAGGAGGAGCCCGGCCGCATCCTGCATGAGATGCGCTTCGGCGCCGCCACCTCCCTCTCCCTCGGTGGGGGGCACATCTACTACGGCACGGCCGATGCGACCCCGCTGTTTGTCATGCTGCTCGGGGAGTTACAGCGATGGGGTCTCGCCTCCGAGGCCGTGGCCGAGTTGTTGCCCCATGCCGATCGGGCCATGTCGTGGATCGCGGAGTTCGGCGACCGGGACGGGGACGGCTATGTCGAGTACTCGCGGGCGACGCCCCATGGCCTGCGCAACCAGGGCTGGAAGGACTCCTGGGACGGTATCCGTTTTGCCGACGGGCGACTCGGGGAGGGGCCGATCGCCCTCTGCGAGGTCCAGGCGTACACCTACGGGGCCTACATCGCCCGTGCGCACTTCGCCCAGGAGGCGGGCGATCAGGAGGCCGTCGAGCTCTACCGGGGCCGTGCGGCGGCACTGAAGACCGCTTTCAACCGCGACTTCTGGTTGGAGGACAAGGGATGGTTTGCGCTGGGCCTCGACGGGGACAAGCGTCCCCTGGACGCGTTGACGTCCAACATCGGCCATTGCCTGTGGACCGGCATCATCGACGAGGACAAGGCGCCACAGGTGGCGGCGAAGCTGCTGTCGTCCCAGATGTTCACGGGTTGGGGCATCCGCACGCTCGGGTCATCGATGGTGGGCTACAACCCGATCAGCTATCACAACGGGTCGATCTGGCCCCACGACACGGCCATCGTCGCGGCAGGTCTGATGCGTTACGGCTTCGTCGAGGAGTCCCATCGGGTCATCATGGGTCTGCTCGACACCGCTGCGTGCATGGGGGGGCGCCTTCCCGAGCTCTTCGGCGGACTTGACCGTGCCGAGCTTCCCGTGCCGTTGAGCTACCCCGCGTCGTGCTCGCCACAGGCATGGGCTGCGGCGTCGCCCCTGTTGTTGTTGCGTTCGATGTTGCGCCTCGACCCGTGGCTGCCCCACGGCAAGGTGTGGCTCGACCCGGTGTTGCCGGCTGCCATCAAGCACCTCAAGGTTGACCGGATTCCCCTGGGTGGCAATCGGGTTTCGATCGATGTCGAGGGCGACAGCGTGTCGGTCGAAGGGCTTCCGGCGGGCGTGGAACTGGTCCACGAGCCGCGTCGTCCGTCGACGGCCATGAAACCGGGAGCGGCGACAACCTAGATGACCGAATCCGGGATCCTCACCGAAGAGGGTCTCTACCGCGAGACGACCACCGGCACACCCCAAGGCGGGATCCTCTCACCGCTGATGGCCAACATCGCCCTGTCCGTGCTGGACGAGCATTTCGCCGCCAAGTGGGCGATGCTCGGCCCGTATTGGACACGCGCCAAGCATCGTCGCGCCGGGGTCCCGGCCATGAGACTCATCCGTTACGCGGATGACTTCGTGGTCATGGTCGCCGGCACCCGCGGGGCTGGTGCAACTACTTCCGTCACGGCGTGTCGTCACGGACCTTCAACTGCGTCGACCACTTCGCCTTCTGGCGGATCTTCGGCTGGGTCCGGATGGGCAGGGCGCTCCGGTCCGACCCCTACACCGTGGTCGAGGTCAATCGGCGGCGGGCGACGGTGTTCGTCCCCAAGTGCGGACCGGTCCGGTTCCGGCTGTCACGGCCGCTGCCCGCCGAGTAGGGCATGGCCCGGATCACGTTGGATCGGTGCGGGGTCCGCGGTCGGGATCGACCGCGGGGTGGCCACCACGATCGCCATGTCGGACGGGCAGATGTTGCGCATCCCGAGCGCCCCGAAACTTCCGGCCAAAAACCGCGAGAGCCAAGCAGTGGTCCGATGCGTCAGCTGCGGCCATCTTACCCACGCC
>JACOTK010000007.1 GCA_016178435.1 Actinomycetota bacterium | reverse complement strand
GACCCTCGTACAGCGCCGTGAGCGTCGCCAGGAGAACCACGATGCTGTCGAGGAGCACGGCCGACTTCGCCCCGAAAACCAGGCCATGGAGGCCGCGAACCCCGGCCCGGCTCGACAGCACGTTCGTGGTGACGAGCAGACTCAGAAGAACCACACCCGTCCATGCCGGATCCCAAGGTGTCTCCTTGCCACCGGGAGGGACAAGCAGGATGAAACGTGGCACGATGATGGCGACCGCCAACCAGCGAACGAGGCGAAAGACCCCGGCGGTCTCCTCGAAATGTTCCTCGTCCGCATTCAGCTCTTCTGATGCGGGGTTTCCTGCCTCAGCCGTCATCGGCCGGACCGTTGACAAGCGATGTCCGTATCGAACCCGTACAGCGAAACGGCATGGGCAAGAGGCTACCCCCTCGGCGTTTCCCTAAGGCGCCCTTTACGAACTTGCCCCCTGGGCTCGCTCCCATCGTAGAAACGCTTCCATGAACCCGCCGATTTGACCGTCGAGCACCCCGTCAACGCTACCGGTTTCATGATTGGTGCGAAGGTCCTTGACCAATTGGTACGGGGCCTGCACGTATGAGCGGATCTGGTTGCCCATGGCCGCCTGCGATGCCGTCCCCGAGATGGCCTCCATGTCGGCCAGGCGCTGTGCCCGCTGGAGATCCACCAGCTTGGCAGCCAGAATCTGCATGGCCCTCGCCTTGTTCTGATGCTGACTTCGCTCGTTCTGACAGGAGACCACGACGCCGGAAGGGTTGTGGGTGATACGAACAGCGGAGTCGGTCACGTTGACGTGCTGACCCCCGGCGCCCGATGACCGATAGGTATCGATGCGAAGGTCTTTTTCGTCGATCTCCACCTCTTCCGACGCGTCCTCGATAAAGGGAGTGACGTCCAGTGAGGCAAAGCTGGTCTGACGCCTCGATGCCGCGTCAAAGGGTGAGATCCTGACGAGCCGATGCACCCCTTGCTCGCCCCTGAGCCATCCGTAGGCAAACCGACCCTTGACCATGAAGGTCGCAGAAAGGAGGCCGGCTTCTTTACCTGCGGAGACTTCATCGATCTCCGTGTCGAAACCCTTGGTCTCCGCCCAACGCAAATACATGCGAAGCATCATCTCGGCCCAATCCTGAGCGTCTGTGCCACCCTCCCCGGCATGAATTTCGCAAATGGCATCAGATTCGTCGTGCTCGCCGGCAAAGAGCGATCGAAGCTCGAGGTCGTCGAGTTGTGTCGACAGCGCGACGATGCCGCCTGCGATCTCTTCCTCGAACGAATCGTCACCCTCTTCCCGAGCCAACTCGTACAGCGTCTCGATGTCCCCCAGGTCGGCCATCAGGCCATCGACGATCGCAAGGTCATCACGGACATTCGAAAGCTCCGACGTCACCCGCCGTGCCTCATCCCGGTCATCCCAAAGATCCGGACGCGATGCAGCGGTCTCCAATTCGACAAATCGCGCCCGCTGAACATCGATGCGCAGGTAGTGCTCGGCTTCTCCGATTCGCTTCCGGAGCCCGGCGATCTCATCGGTGAAATCCCTCACGACAGGGGCCCACGATGAGCCGTTTGCGTCGGGGATGACGACCGGGCACAGCGCAAACCGACGACATGGTGATCGCTCCTCAGGGATCGCTGCATGTCAGGTCTGATTGCCATGGCAGAGCTTGAACTTCTTGCCGCTCCCGCACCAGCACGGGTCATTGCGACCGAGCTTCTCCTCGGCGGACTTCACCACCGGCAGATTCACCGGCGGTTCCTCGTTCCCCTGGAGCATTGCGAGGGGCTCGCCGGTCGCCTCTGCCTCGGCCACCGCTGCGGCCTGCAGGCCACCTGAGCCCTGCACCGGGTCCTCCGGGGCGCTGTAGGTCAGGCCGCTCACCTCCTCGACCTCTTCCTCCGCCGGGAGAACCTCGAGGTGCATGACGTATTTCACGTAGGAATCGGTGACGACGCTCATCATCGCGGCGAACATCGCATAGCCCTCACTCTGCCATTCGACCAGCGGGTCCTTCTGACCCATCGCTCGAAGGTGAATGCCCTCCTGCAGGTAATCCATGTCGTAGAGGTGCTCGCGCCAATTTGCGTCGATGACCCGGAGCATCACCTGACGCTCGATGTCGCGCATCGTCTCGGCGCCGATGGTCGCCTCACGCAGCTCGAACTGCTCGATGGCCTCGGTTGTGAAAGCCTCGACGATGGCATCGACATCGCCGGTGTGGGCGAAGTCCTCCGGGGAGTGTCGCGTCGGGAAGTACTCGTTCACCTCCGCGATGAGGCCTTCGAGATCCCAGTCCTCCGGCAGGTCGGCCACACAGGCATTGCGAACGACCCCTTCGAGTGTCGCCTCAAGGCTGGAGATGGTCTCGTCGCGGAGATCGCCACCCTCGAGCACCTGGTTCCGCCGTTGGTAGATCACCTTGCGTTGCTCGTTCATGACCTCGTCGTACTTGAGCACGTTCTTGCGAATCTCGGCATTCCGAGCCTCGACGGTGCTCTGTGCGCGCTCGATGGCACGGTTGACCATCTTCGCCTCGATCGGGACGTCATCGGGCAGGGTCTTGCCCATCACCCAACTCATGGCACCGGTGGCGAAGAGGCGCATGAGCTCGTCCTCGAGTGACAGGTAGAAACGGCTCTCACCGGGATCACCCTGACGCCCGGAACGGCCCCGAAGCTGATTGTCGATGCGGCGACTTTCATGACGCTCGGTTCCGAGCACGTACAACCCGCCGAGCTCACGAATCTTGTCACCCTCGGCACGACATTCCCGCTGAGCCGCCTCGAGCAGCTTGGCGTACAGCGCCTGGCCTTCCTCGGTCTCCGGGTCGATGCCCTGAGCGGCAAGCTCGCGTGCGGCCAGACCCTCGGGGTTGCCGCCGAGCAGGATGTCGACGCCTCGCCCGGCCATGTTGGTGGCGACCGTGACACCCTTGAGTCGACCGGCCTGGGTCACGATCTCCGCCTCACGAGTGTGCTGTTTCGCATTGAGCACCTCGTGCGGCACGCCACGACGGGTCAGGTACCGTGACAGGCGCTCGGACTTCTCGACCGAGACGGTTCCGACCAGGACGGGCTGGCCACGGTCGTGGTGCTCGAAGATGTCCTCCACCACCGCATTGAACTTGGCGTCCTCAGTCATGTAGATGAGGTCACCGTTGTCGATGCGGGCAAGCGGTTTGTTGGTGGGGATGGGCACGACCGCCAGGTTGTAGGTGCTCGAGAACTCGGCTGCCTCGGTCTGAGCGGTGCCGGTCATGCCGGAGAGCTTGTCGTACAGACGGAAGTAGTTCTGCAGCGTGATCGTGGCGAGGGTTTGGTTCTCCTCCTTGATCTTGACCCCCTCCTTGGCCTCGACTGCCTGATGCAGGCCCTCGGACCAACGGCGACCTTCGAGGATTCGCCCGGTGAACTCGTCGACGATCTTGACCTCGCCATCGGCGATCAGATAATCACGGTCACGTTTGTAGAGCTCCTTGGCGCGAAGCGCTGCCTGAAGTTGGTGCACCAGGTTTTGTGAAAGCTCGTCGTAGAGGTTCTCGACCCCGAGCGCCTCCTCGACCTTGGCGATACCCGAGTCGAGCGGCGCGACGTGGCGCTTCTCCTCGTCGACGTCGTAGTCCACGTCACGCTCGAGACCTCGGACCAGACCGGCGAAGGTGTAGTACATCTGTGCCGCGTCGGCCAGACGGCCGCTGATGATCAGCGGCGTACGTGCTTCGTCGATGAGGATCGAATCGACCTCGTCGACAATCGCGAAACCGTGTCCACGTTGGACCTTGGCGTCGAGCGTCAGGGCCATGTTGTCACGGAGATAGTCGAAACCGAACTCGTTGTTGATGCCGTACGTGACATCACAGGCATAGGCGGCACGCTTTTCGTCGGAACCGGTGATCTCGGGGATGACGAGCCCGACGCTCAGCCCGAGTCGGCGGTGGATCTGTCCCATCCACGCGGCGTCGCGCTTCGCGAGGTAGTCGTTGACGGTGATGAGGTGGACGCCCTTGCCGGCCAAGCCGTTCAGGTAGGCCGGGAGCGTGGAAACCAGCGTCTTGCCCTCGCCGGTCTTCATCTCCGCGATCCAACCGAGATGAAGCGCCGCCCCACCCATGAGCTGGACGTCGTAGTGGCGCTGGCCGATGGTCCGATGCGCCGCCTCTCGCGTCACCGCAAAGGCCTCGATCAACAGGTCGTCGAGACTCTCACCGTTGTCCAGTCGTTGGCGGAACTCACCGGTCTTGGCGCCCAGAGCCTCATCCGACAGCGCGACCATCTCCGATTCGAGCGCGTTGATCTCGGGGACGAGACTGGCGACAGCCTTGACCCGACGGCCCTCACCAACACGCAAGATTCGATCCAGAACTCCCACGGTGGGGCAGTCTACCGGGGAACCCGGTGGGTCCCGAGCAGCTTTACGAACTCACCGCGGAAGCCCGTGAGACGAATGTCGAGGACGGCGCTCTCGGGCCCTCGACCTCACCCTCGGGCCTCGACCTCAGGCCTCGACCTCGAGAAGCTTCTCCCGCAGCGCGAACATGACCGCTTCGGTCCGCGAGTGCAGGTGCAGCTTCTCCAGGATGTTGCGAACGTGGTTCTTGGCCGTGTTCTGGGTGATCCCCAGGAGGTCGCCGATCTCACGATTGGTGCAGCCCCGGGCGACGAGCTTCAGCACCTCGATCTCGCGTTCGGTCAATCGGGGGCGCTCCGGCGACCATCCGTCGGCTTCCCGGGACAGACTCGCAAACTCGACGATCAACTTCGATGCCATCGAAGGCGTGATCAGCGTCTGGCCGTCCATGAGGGCGTTGACCGCATCGGCGACCTCGCCGATGGAGATCTCCTTGAGCAGATAGCCATGAGCCCCTGCCTTGATGGCCCTGAACAGGTCATCCTCCTCATCGCTCACCGTCAGCATCAGCACCCGGGTCGTCGGCGCACATTCACCGATCAGTCGAGCCGCCTCGATGCCGTTCATCCTCGGCATGCGAACATCCATCAGCACGACATCGGGCATCAGCTCCTGGGTCAGGCGCACCGCAGTCTCGCCGTCACCGGCTTCACCGACGACCTCGATCTCGCTCTCGCTCTCGAGCACGAGGACCAGTCCCCGGCGGAACAGCTCGTGGTCGTCGACAATCAGGACCCTGATCGGCTCGTCCCGGCCTGCTCCGGTGGTCTCATCATGGGGCAGATGATTGTCGCCCATTCTCGTCAGCCCGCCTCATCGATAAGTCCCACAGTGCCGTCGTGGCGCATGTACACCACGCCGGCTCGGCCAGTTGCGGCATTCGAGAAGAAGTAGAAACCGTGTCCCAACAGTTCCATCTTCTCGGCAGCCTCATCAGGTGTCATCGGCTCCATGGCAAAGGACTTGACCTTTACGATCACCGACCCCTGCTCTTCGACGTGGCTCCCACCATGGTTCGAGCCATCCTGGAGCGCCTCGAACCGATCGGTCGCCTCGCCGGACAGGTCGGGGAGATTCGGCTCGCCGACAAGGATGGTCTCCCTGGGACGCGCATGAGCCCGGGCCACCAGCTTGGTCTTGACCTTGTGCAGCTGATGCTCGAGCTTGGCCACCACGCCGTCGATCGCCGCGTAGGGATCGCCGGCAGCAACCTTCGCCCGGAGGTGGTGGCCATGACCCTCAACCGTCGCCTCACAGATGTCCTTCTCGGCAATACGAGGATTTCGCTCTTCGAAGAAGTGCACTTCCGCCCGTTCGATCCCGTCGAGGAAACGGCTGAGACGGCCGATCTTTTCCTCGGTCGTCGAACGCAAAGACTCGGTCAGCTCGATGTTGCGGCTGCTCACGGTGATATCCACACGTCCTCCTCGGGTTGGTTCCTTGGCATGGGCTCTGGTGACATCATCGACAGGTGTGGGCGTTCTCCGTAGCGGGATGGACGACCATGAACGGGTGTTGCGTACGGCTGACCTGGTCTTTGACCCCACACTCGCCTGCAGAGGAGGTGGCACGAGACAGCTCGGCGGTCATCGGGGACGACCCGGCAATGCTGTGACCTCGCACGTTTCCTTCTCGCACCCAGGCCGCCAATCGGCCCGTGGCGCGGCAGGGCTTACTTCTAAGCCGCACCATGCTCGGCGACCATGGGTCGCCTTACGTGGGTCGTTTCGCCTGCGACTGGCATCGACTTGCAACCACAGACCCGTACGCAACATGACCAATGGTAGGCCATATCGTCGCGGGCCCGTTGAACCTGGAACGGCCCTCTCTCCCCCGAACCCGAAAACCCCTCTACCCCGAGGCCCGGTCATCCATGGAGCGCTTGCGGGGAGTTCGTGCAATCGTCAACAGGACGACAACCTTGGCTCCCGCATCGCGCAACGCCTTCGCCGCTGCCGACGCGGTAGCGCCGCTCGTCACGACGTCGTCCACCAGCAGCACACGGGCCGGGGATCGGCCCAGTGAGGACATCTCCGGCCCCGACCTCCGGGATCTCAGGTCTCGACCCGTCTGGGCCGGGCCGGGTCGGTGCGCCAACAGGGCCCGGGAGGGAAGCGCCAGCTCACCGGCGACCGCCCTCGCGAGGAGTGCCGACTGGTCAAAGCCCCGTTGGCGTCGACGCACGGCGGTGGTGGGAACCCACGTCACCAAATCGAAGGTCTCGGTCGGTGGCCCGCTCACCAGGTCTGCCAGGGCGCGGGCAAGGCCGGGAATGAGTGCCCGATTGTTGCCGTACTTCAGCCCGGTGACCAGGCGTCTCGCCCTGCCCTCGTAGGAGAACAGGGACCAATCGAGGTCGATGCCGGGCGGCGAAGGCGCCGCCACGGGCGCCCTGAGATGCACCAGGCACTCGTGACAGGGAGCCTGACCGCGCGTTCCGCACAGGGGACAGGTCAGGGCCAGAAACATCGCCAAACCCTAGGAACCCCCTATGACAACGATGGTCCGTGAGCCAAAAGGCTCCCGGTTCTGAAACGCGCCGCACGGCGAGATAGCGTGGAGCGATGACCGCGCAAACCGCTTCGCCCGAAACCACGCCCGCAATGGTTCTCACGGTGGCCTTCTTCGCCTTCACCACCACCAACACGCCCTCAAGCATCAACGGGACCACGGTCACCTCCAGCAGCAGCCAGGAGGGCAGCGGTCAGAACTGAGCCGGTGGGCCTCCGTGCGGTGGTCCGTCAATGTCGCTGCCGCCCTGAACAGGACATATGCGCCTCACAAGCGGTGGAGTTGGGGGGAATCGAACCCCCTCCGTCTGATCCGTATCGAGAAAACCCCGCAGGATCCCGTCGGGGACGCCGTCAGACTTCCCGTCCGGGAACAGATCCGGGATACGCACGACACGTCGGGCGTGGACGGGAGCACGCTGAAGGCTAGTAGCGGTACTGTTCCGCCTTGAAGGGGCCCTCGAGCGGGATGTCCAGGTAGTCGGCCTGGTCCTCGGTGAGCTGGGTCAGACGAACGCCGAGGTGACCGAGGTGCAGCCGCGCGACCTGCTCATCCAGTCGCT
>JACOTK010000006.1 GCA_016178435.1 Actinomycetota bacterium | reverse complement strand
GATCGAGGGAACGGCGCAGTCCCCCCTCGACCTCCAGACGCTCACGTGCCTGACGGCGCAGGGTGCGGTCGAAGACCTCGTAGCAGTTGCCGCCGCGATCCTTCGCCCGGTACATCGCGGTGTCCGCATCACGCAGCAACGCCTCGGGGCCGCTCACGCCCCCGACATCGAGCGCGATGCCGATGCTCACATTCAGAAAGTACTCACGCCCCGCCAGCTCCATGGGCGCCCGCAGAACCTCGGCGATGCGCTCGGCAATGACCGTCGCCTCGGCGGGGTGGCCCATCTCCTCGCAGATGACCACGAACTCATCGCCTCCGAATCGGGCCATCACGTCAAAGGGGCGCACGGCCGTGGTCAGGCGTTGCGCCAACTCGCTCAGCACAAGATCTCCCGCGGCATGGCCCAGGCTGTCGTTCACCAACTTGAACCGGTCGACGTCGAGAAACAGCACACCCAGCATCGAGAACCTCCGGCGAGCGCGTGCGAGCGCGTGCTCGAGCCCCTCGAACAGCAGGAGGCGATTGGCCAGTCCCGTCAGCGGATCGTGCGTCGACTGGTGGGCCAACGCCTCTTCCGCCAGGGTTCGCTGAATCACCACCTGGGACAACGAACGAACGCGGTCAAGGGTCTGGGGATCGTCCTCGGTCAGCACCAGGAAGGGCTCACCCCGGTAGACGAACATGACCCCACGAATATCGCCGGAACCGATACCCCCGAGAGGCACGACGTTGCATCGGGTGAAGCCCTCACCCCCGGGAATCCCGCGGACCTGTGACCACGGTTCGTGGTCGGCCATCAGGATGGGCTGCAGGTCGGCAAACTGCTCGGCACACGAATCGTCGACCAGCGACTCGACCGCCTCGCAGAAAGAGGGCGACAGACTGGGAGCGGCAAGTGTGGACAGCTTGCCCGTCTCCGCCGACACCAGACAGATCTGACAGGTGGACCCTTCCAGCGCATCCTCCACCATCCCGGCAATCGCCGCCAGGGACTCGGACAGCGGAGCCCCGCTGACGACCATCTCGAGCACCTCGGCCTGGCCGACCACCAGTCGCTCGAATCGGCGACCTGCCGTCACATCTCGGGAGTTGACGACCACCCCTCCGACATCGGGGTCGTGAAAGAGGTTCGTCGCCACGACCTCGCTGTGGCGCCATGCCCCGTCGGGCGCGATGCTGCGATACGAAAGCCGGCGTTGGCCTCCGGGCTCCTGGACCAGATCGAAGAACGTCGCCATCACCCGCTCGACGTCCTCGGGATGGATGAAGGAGAACGCGTTGTGCCCGGGGACATTCGCCATCACCGGCCCGAGGAGGCGTTCCGCCGACGGCGACATGTACCGAACCGTTCCATCGTGCTCGAGCACGATGATGTAATCGTCGGACTGATCGACCAGCGCACGAAACCACCGTTCCGACGCGAGCAGGGCCTTGGCACTGCGCTTCTCGTCCGTGCGATCGGTGACCACGACCCACGATCCGACAGGTCCTCGGGCAGTGTCATGGATCGGGCTGACCTCGATCTCGAGCCAACGAATCTCACCGTCGTGACGATGGAAGTCACCGACGTAGCGTTCCGCGACCCCTTGGCTGCTGAGGTCGAGCATGGCCAACACGGTCTCCCGGTGAACCGGAAGCAGGTGATCGAACACCGGCCCGTTCGTGATCTCGTCCCGGTTCCAACCCAGCATGTCGACAAAGCGATCGTTGACATACCGAACGATGCCCTCGGCATCGACGAATGCGGCGCCTTCGAGGTCGGTCTCGATCAACGCCCGCAACCGCTCGCCGATGTCATCACGCTGCTGTTTCACCACGTCACGTTCGACCCGGAGTGTCCCGCGTTCGACCAGCAGCGCCATCAAGCCTGCCACCATGCGGGCATCGCCACGGGGCTCGCGGACGCCGTCGCCGAACACCGGTCCCAGGAGCACGACGAGGCCGACGATCGAGCCCTCGACCATGATCGGGGCGCCAACCCCGACCTCAGCGACGACGACGGGCTCACCTGCCTGGAGAACGGCATCCCACACACGTTGCAGATCCCTCCCCCAAGCGACGGGAGCACCGTAGGTCCTGACGATCTCCACGGCTTCACCGACGGCCGCGAGCACCACCACATGCGTCGCGAGCGACACGGTGATCAGGGAATCGACAAGGTCTGCGTCCTCCCCCCGGAGGATCTGACTCCAGAAAGCGGAACCGTCAACCGACTCCGCATCCCGGTCGCCGACAAGTGTGAGACCCAGCTCTGACCATCCTTGACCCATCGAGCCTCTCCCCCTCCGGGCCACGACCGCCACATGGCGTGCGGACCCGGAAACAGCATGACAGGGGGGAGGTGCCAAGTCGAGGTTTCACACCGATCCGCTCCAGGGACGAACGGTGACGGCGATCCCTATTTCGGGGGCATCCTCAGTCCACCGTCGAGACGGAACACCTCGGCGTTGAAGTAGCCGTTCTCGACGATGGTCCTCACCAGGTGCCCGTACTCGACCGCGTTGCCCAGACGCTTGGGAAACACCACGTCCTTTGCCAGCGCGCCACGCTGATCGGGAGGCAACAGGCCCAGGAGCGGCGTGTCGAAGAGTCCCGGGGCAATGGTGCACACACGAATGCCGACCGGCGCCAGGTCCCGGGCTGCCGGCAGGGTCATCCCGACAACACCGCCCTTCGAGGCGGAGTAGGCCAACTGACCGATCTGGCCGTCGAAGGCGGCGACCGAGGCCGTGTTGACGATGACACCCCGCTCACCATCCGCCATGGGCTCGGTCGTCGAGATCGCCGAGGCGGCAAGTCGCATCATGTTGAAGGTGCCGATCAGATTGACCTCCAGAACCTTCTGGAACGGCCCGAGGGCATGAGGCGAACCGTCGCGACCGATCACCCGCGAGGCCCAACCGATACCGGCGCAACTCACCGCGATGCGCAGCGGGACGCCGGTGGCCGCTGCGGCATCGACGGCCGCCGCGACCGAAGCCTCATCGGAGACGTCGGTCTGCACGAACTGGCCCCCGATCTCATCGGCGAGCGCCTTGCCCTTGTCCGCGTTGAGATCGGCGATCGTGACCTTCGCGCCGGCGGCCGCCAGCGTCCGCGAGGTTGCCTCGCCCAGCCCCGAGGCCCCACCCGATATGATTGCTCCTGCACCGTTGATGTCCATGAACGCACCATAGCTCCGGGCTGGAGGGCGACTACAAGCCGGAACCACCGCCTTGTTGGGCCCGCGCGGCCTCCAGAGCCAGACGATCGACAAGATCGTTCATGGGGTCACCCGAGTGGCCCTTCACCCACCGGAAGATCACGTCGTCTCGGGCACGCACAAGATCGATGAGCGGCTCCCACAGGTCTCTGTTGGCGACCGGCTCCTTCTTGGAGTTGGTCCACCCCCGCCGCAGCCACCCTTCCCACCAGCGGTCACGAAAGCAGTTCACGACATAGGTCGAGTCACTGACGATCTCGACGCAACCCTCGATCGAACGCAGTGCCTCGAGCACCGCGGTGAGCTCCATCCGCTGATTGGTCGTGTGGCCGCCCGCTCCGCTCGCCCAGCGCTCCTCCCCCAAGGCCCAGGCCCAGCCTCCCGGTCCAGGGTTGCCGAGACAGGCTCCATCAGTG
>JACOTK010000005.1 GCA_016178435.1 Actinomycetota bacterium | reverse complement strand
CGACAGGTGCACTGATCGACAGGCGCACCGACCCAAATGTCATCGAGCGTTCATCGGCTGAACGCCGTCACCCGGCTACTCGGTGCGCTTGACTCTGTGGAATGACATCGAATGCAAATGATCATGACGAGGTCGTTCGTCATGTCTGGAGCGCTTCCGAACGCTTCGTGCCTCGGGTGTTCGTGCGGCCGGCTCAGGAGTTCATCCAGATCGAGGCAGCGGGCGGCATCGTCATGCTCGCTGCCGGCGTGGTGGCGCTGATCTGGGCGAACTCCCCATGGAGTGGCGGGTACCACTCACTGTGGGGAACGCATGTCAATGTCGAGATCGGCAGTCTCGTTCAGCTCGATCACCTGACGCTGCGTGACTGGATCAGCGATGCGGCGATGGCCGTGTTCTTCTTCGTGGTGGGGCTGGAGATCAAGAGGGAGTTGCTACTCGGTGAGCTCCGAAACCCGCGGGCGGCAGCCCTGCCCGCGATCGCTGCGGTTGGTGGCATGGTCGTGCCGGCACTCATCTACCTGGCGTTCAATGCGGGGACGGCCACGAGCGACGGCTGGGGTATTCCGATGGCAACCGACATCGCGTTTGCGGTCGGGGTGATCTCCCTCCTGGGTGATCGCGTGCCATCGGGGGCAAAGCTGTTCCTGTTGACCTTGGCCATCGTCGATGACCTCGGGGCGATTCTGGTGATCGCCATCTTCTACACCGATCAACTCTCGCTCGGGTGGCTGGGCGTCGCGATCGTAGCGGTCTGCGCCGCGGCGAATCTCCGTCGGGTCAACGTCCGCTCCCTGGTTCCCTACCTCGGTCTCGGGGTGCTCGCCTGGTACGCCCTGCTCGAGTCAGGTGTGCACGCCACCCTGGTCGGGGTGGCCTTCGGCTTCATCACGCCCGCCTGGTCGTTCTACAGTCCCGCCAGGTTCGTGCCCGATGCCCGCCGACTGATGGATGATGTCCAGAAGGCCTTTGAGGACAACAGCCTCGACCGCGACGAGTACGAGCACGTCGGTGTCGCGCTCGGCGACCTTCGGCGCCTTGCCACCGAGACCCAGTCCCCGCTCGAACGTCTGGAGAAACGACTCAACCCCTGGGTGAGCTTTGTCGTCGTTCCGCTCTTTGCGCTGGCGAATGCCGGCATATCACTCTCGGGCGATTCACTTTCGGGCGCCTGGACCGATCGAGTCGTACTGGGTGTGCTGTTCGGTCTCGTCGTGGGCAAGACCGTCGGCGTGTTCTCCGCCACCTGGCTGGCCTGTCGGGTCGGGATCGGGTCACTTCCGGCGCAAACGTCATGGCCGGTGATGCTCGGCGTCTCCATGTGCGCGGGCGTCGGCTTCACGGTCGCGATGTTCGTCACCAACCTCTCCTTCGCGGAGGTGGCTCCGACGGATTCGGCCAAGCTGGGAGTGCTGGTGGCAAGCCTCCTGGCGGGGATCGCAGGCTTTGTTTTTCTTCGCATGATCGGGTCCTCCACGCGGCGCGAGACGTAGCACCTTGGGAACCCGCGAATGGGTCCGTTTGACATCGGACCCATTCGCCGTTTTCCCTGTAGTCCGTGGCCAAGCCTCTCGTCATCGTGGAATCACCCGCCAAAGCCCGAACGATCGCGGGGTTTTTGGGCGACGATTACGTCGTCGAGTCCTCGATCGGGCACATCCGTGATCTTCCTCGCAACGCCGCCGACGTCCCGTTGTCGCACAAGGGTGAGGGATGGGCGAGGCTCGGCGTCGACGTCGACAACGGGTTCAAGCCGTTGTACGTGGTCTCTCGTGAGAAGAAGGAACATGTCACCAAGCTGAAGCGGTTGATGAAGGACGCCAGCGAGGTCTATCTCGCAACCGACGAGGATCGCGAGGGAGAATCGATCGCGTGGCACCTCTTCGAGGTGTTGAGCCCGAAGGTCCCGGTTCGGCGCATGGTGTTTCACGAGATCACCCGGTCCGCGATCGAGCACGCCATCGCCAATCCTCGCGACATCGATCGTCGCCTGGTCGACGCGCAGGAGACCCGGCGGATTCTCGATCGTCTCTACGGCTACGAGGTCAGTCCCGTGCTGTGGAAAAAGGTCATGCCGAAACTCTCCGCCGGGCGCGTGCAGAGTGTGGCGACACGTATCGTCGTCGAGCGCGAGCGGGCCCGCATGCGTTTCCGTGCCGCCGAGTACTGGGGTATCGATGGCACGTTCGTGACGGGGTCCGCCACGAAGACGCCGGGGGTCTTGATGGGGGCAGGTTTGGTTGCCGTCGACCATGTCCGGCTCGCCACGGGGAAGGACTTCGGCGAGGACGGTGCGATCGGCCGCGACGATGTCGTCGTCCTCGACCGGGTGGGCGCCGAGGAGCTTGCCGCGGAGCTCACGCCGAGTACGTTGACGGTCCGT
The DNA here is from genome assembly GCA_016178435.1 of Actinomycetota bacterium. Taxonomy (GTDB): domain Bacteria; phylum Actinomycetota; class Acidimicrobiia; order Acidimicrobiales; family CADCSY01; genus JACOTK01. Next base: position 3,319 of record JACOTK010000005.1, on the reverse strand, counting down.
TCGGTGGACACCAAGCCTTACCGCCGTCGTCCGGCGGCGCCATTCATGACCTCGACCCTCCAACAGGAGGCGGGGCGCAAGCTTCGGATGTCCTCGGCACAGGCCATGAGGACTGCCCAGAGCCTCTACGAGGGTGGCTACATCACGTACATGCGAACCGACAGCACCACGTTGTCCGACTCGGCCCTGTCGGCTGCCCGTGCGATGATCGCGGAGCGCTACGGGGACGAGTACCTGCCTGACTCTCCGAGGTTGTATGCGAAGAAGGTGAAGAACGCCCAGGAGGCGCACGAGGCGATTCGCCCCGCGGGCGACCGTTTTCGCGATCCGCAGGCGGTGGCATCCGAGGTCGGCCCGGCCGAGGCCCGCATGTACGAGATGATCTGGCAGCGCACGATTGCCTCGCAGATGAACGACGCGGTGGGTGAGACCATGACCGTTCGCCTCGGCACCACGGGCTCCTCGGGGCGCGACGTCGAGTTCTCGACGAGTGGAACGGTCATCACCTTCCCGGGGTATCAGCGGGCATACGTCGAGGGGACCGACGAGGATGCGAGTGCCGAGGACGCCGAGCAACGATTGCCGGCGTTGCGTGAGGGCGATCTGCTCGACGCGCAGTCGATGACGCCCGGCGGCCATGAGACCAGCCCTCCGGCGCGCTACACGGAGGCCAGTCTGGTGCGGGCCCTCGAGGAGCTCGGGGTCGGGCGCCCCTCGACGTATGCCTCGACCATCGGGACGATTCAGGACCGCGGCTATGTGTGGAAGAAGGGCACGGCGCTCATTCCCTCGTTCACGGCCTTCGCCGTGGTCACGCTTCTGGAGCGTCATTTCCCTGATCTCGTGGATTATGCCTTCACGGCCCGCATGGAGGACGAGCTCGACGAGATCGCCAACGGTCGAGCGGAATCGGTGCCGTGGCTGAGTCGTTTCTACTTCGGGAGCGACGACCCCGAGGGCAACGGCGAGGTGGGTCTTCGGCGCATGGTGACCGACAACATCGGCGACATCGATGCCCGCGATGTCAGCACCATCCCTCTTGGAGTCGATGCGGAGGGCGTCGAGGTGGTTGTGCGGGTCGGCAAGTACGGTGCCTACCTCCTGCGTGGCGAGGACAAGGCCAACATCCCTGAGGACACCATCCCCGATGAGCTCACCGTTGAGCGAGCCCTCGAGCTCATCGCGGCGCCGAGCGACGACCGGGTGCTGGGCATCGACCCGGAGACTGGGCTTGAGGTGTTCGCCCGAGCGGGACGTTACGGGCCCTACGTGCAACTCGGTGAGCTGGTCGAGGGCTCCAAGGAGAAGCCACGGACGGCATCGCTGTTCAAGACGATGACCCTTTCGACCCTCACGCTGGAAGAAGCGCGGCGGCTCTTGAGCCTTCCCCGGGTTGTCGGCGTCGACCCGGCCGACGGGGTGGAGATCACGGCTCAGAATGGGCGTTTCGGTCCCTACATCAAGAAGGGAACCGACAGTCGCAGCCTTGATGCGGAGGAATCCCTCTTCACCATCGACATCGAGGGCGCCCTGCGCATCTTCGCGGAGCCCAAGCGCCGTGGCCGCCAGGCCGCCGCGCCGTTGCGAGAGCTCGGCCCCGACCCTGTTTCGGGCAGGACGATGGTGGTGAAGGAAGGCCGGTTCGGTCCCTACGTCACCGATGGTGAGACCAATGCTTCGTTGCGCAAGGGCGACTCCGTGGAGGAACTGACCGACGAGCGTGCCGCCGAGCTCATGGCCGACCGGCGTGCCCGCGGGCCTGCGCCCGCCAAGAAGGCTGCACCCAAGAAGGCCGGCGCCAAGAAGGCTGCACCCAAGAAGGCCGCACCCAAGAAGGCCGTCGCCAAGAAGGCCGTCGCCAAGAAGGCCGGCGCCAAGAGGGCGGCAGCCGGGACGATCGAAGGTTGATCGAAGGTTGATCGCCCAGAAGTGCCTGGTCACCTAGGCTCGGTACGTGGTCGAGGCCAACCATTCACTGCCCGACCCCCCACCCCGACCGATCGGATCGGGTGGTCACGTCCTGCCCGATATCGAGTTGCCCGATCGTTCCGCAGTCGTTCGCCTGTTCGGGTCGAACGATTTCTTTCGCCTGTGGATCGCCCAGGTGGTCTCCGCATTGGGGGACTGGATCGGCTTTCTCGCCATCGTGGTCGTGGCCGATCGCGTCGGTGGCTCCTCGTCCGGCGCCGCCATCTCACTGGTGATGACCGCTCGCATGGTGCCCGGGTTCTTCCTCGCTCCCGTGGCAGGGGTGCTGGTCGATCGATTGAATCGAAAGCACCTGATGGTGATCTGCGATCTCTCCAGGGCGGCAGTCCTCGTGACGGTCCCGTTCATCGACTCCTTGTGGGCTCTCGTCGCGGCATCGTTGCTCCTCGAGGTCGGCACGCTGCTCTGGTCGCCTGCCAAGGAGGCGTCTGTTCCGAATCTGGTGCCGGCGGCGCAGCTGACCGCCGCGAACTCTCTCTCACTGGTGGCTGCGTACGGGACGATGCCGGTGGCAACTCTCCTCTTCGCAACGTTGGCCAAGGTCGCCGAACGACTCGCCGAGTTCGATCTGCTTTCCACGCTGCGGGTGAATCAGGAATCGTTGGCATTGGTCGTCGACGCCGGTACCTTCCTCCTGTCGGCACTCATCATCTCGACGGTTGTCCTGACCCGCACCCCGACGACCCCGGTCGCAAGGGTTGGCGATGTGGGCGTCGACGACACCATTTCCGAGGCAGGTGAACGTCTCCGCCTTGATCTGCGCGGGACGCGCGAGGAACTCCGTGAGGGTTGGCGGTTCATGCTGTCGAACCCTGTGGTGCGTGCGGTGTCGCTGGCCATCGGCACGGGCCTGATCGGTGGTGGGATGCTCCTCCCTTTGGGCAAGACATTCTCCCGAAACGTCGTGAACGCCGGCGACGCCGGCTACGGTCTCCTGTTGACGGCGCTCGGCACAGGTATGGCGGTGGGCGTGACGGTCCTTTCGGCAGCCCAGCGGCGGTTGCCCAAGGAGACGGTGTTCTCCTTTGCGGTGATGGGATCCGGTGTCGCCCTTCTCGTGGGGGCCTCGGTGTCGAGCCTGACGCCTGCCCTGGTGTTCGTGGGAGTTCTGGGTCTGTGTGCCGGCGCTGTCTACGTGCTCGGTTTCACGATTCTGCACGAGTCGGTTGCCGACGAGCTCCGTGGCCGTATCTTCTCCAGTCTCTACACCTTGGTGCGCCTTTGCCTGCTGGTGTCGTTCACCCTCGGACCCCTGCTTGCGGACCGCCTCGACTCGCTTGCACCTCATATCGCCGGCGGGACGATCGCCCTGGGGAGCGTAGAGATCGTG
>JACOTK010000004.1 GCA_016178435.1 Actinomycetota bacterium | reverse complement strand
CCGCCTTCAAGGACTTCCTCGTTTTCCTGTTCGGTCACCATTCATTCCTGCCTTTGCGATGCATGTCCCAAGTCTCGGCCATCCATGCACGCCTCCCACAGGGTCGAAGGTTGTGGAAGACCCTGCCTTTGGTCCCATGGCACGCCCGGATCCCGGCAAGCGGACAATCGGCAGATGCCCGCGGTGAGCCTTACCGGGGGCTGCTGCGATGCGTGTTGACCGGAATCGCCATGGTGCCATCGGCGAGCGCTCGGTCATCCGCTGCCACTTGGGCGAGAGTCGACTCGGACAGCACGTCGATCAGCGACTGCTGGGCCGCCGACCAGACCTCGTGCAGTGCGCAGACGTCGGCCCAATGGCACGGCCCGCCCCGGAGCGCACATTCCTGAGCGGCGAGCGCACCCTCCATGGCCTCCACGATCGCTCGAATCGTGATGCGCTCGGGATCTCGAGCCAAGGCGTAACCGCCGTTGGGGCCCGAGCGAGAGCTGACCAATCCGGCCCGCTGCAACTCCTGAAGCACCTGATGGAGAAAGCCCTTGGGAATGTCCATGGCCGCACCGATGTCAGCGGCCTTGGCCGACTCACCGTTCTGATGTGCAAGGAAGAGGCACGAGCGAATCGCGTAATCGGTACGCCGGGTGGGAACGAGCTTCACCTTCAGGAGGATAGTGCAGTAGTACGCGGCACAATCGACTTTCCCGGACCACCCAGGAGATCGATGTCACTCGCGACCTCGCCGAAGCGGTGCCAGGTCTTGGTCTCGAAGTCGAAGAGCTGACACGACCGAAAGATCGAACGGATCGCCGACCAGGAGAACCGGTATTCATGCAGATAAGGACCCCAGTCGGCCTTGATGGCCTCGTATGCCGGGGCCAATTGGTAGAACGGCACGCGTACATCGACGTGATGCGGCACGTGGACGAGGATCCGATGCGTCAGCAACTCGGTCACCCTCGAACAGCGCACCACCGTTGAGCAGAACACCTGGCCGATCGTCGCGCACCATTCATCCCTCACGTCGAAGAAGGGCACAGCCGGGTGCGTGTGATGGATGTAGACAAAGAACGCGATCACATAGGTGAAGACCAGGAAGGGCACGATCACCGCGGCGATGACGCCGACGAGGCCACCCGCCGTGGTCCATGCCGCGTACGACAGCGATGAGGCAAACACCAGGGTTCCCAGCTTGGACAACGTGAATCCCAGGCGATGGCGCTTGTAGCGGGGCTTGAAGCGAACCATCCCCGTCCACCAGACCCGCAGGAGATAGTGCAGCCCACAGGTGAGAACGCTGCGCTCCCGGCGATAGACGAACCTGGCCCACGAGCTCTTGGACTCGTATTCGCCCGGGGTGAGAGGCCGCCAGATCCAGTCGATCGGACTGAAGCTGGTGAACCCGTGATGCACCTTGTTGTGGCCGTACGACCAAAGTCGATACATGTTCATCGAAGGCAGCATCAGCAATGTTCCGAGCACCTCGGACACGAGCTTGCTTCGAAACAGCGCACCATGAGCTGCATCGTGAGCCCATACGAACATGACTGCCACCGCTCCGCCCGCGAGGACTCCGCCCAGGAGTTGGGCAACGGGATGTCGGGCGGCGAACACCAGGGAAAGTGCCGCGATGTAGAGGGCCAGATCGAACGCAAACCATCCGAGCGCCTTGGCGGTGGAACGCCGGTAGCAGGAATCGGGAATCGACTCTCGTACGGTTCCGAGCTTGATACGACGCAACCCAACGCAGTCGACCGATGCCGCACCCACCCCCGAGACATCGACCTTCACAGCCGCCGGCGACACCGCCTTCGTTTGAGCCACGTGGAGGGACACGGGCCCTAGGGACAGAGCTCGGGCTTCAGCGAGACCGCCACCGGCGTCCTCTCGGCGAGGTGATGCTCCTTGGGGCAGGCCACCTTCATGTGCAGATCACACCGCGAGCAGACCCATGCATCACTTCCCCGCTGCTGCCACATCGTGTCCCCGCATGAAGGGCAGCGCCGCTGCCAGATGGCGCAGTCGAAATCGGCCAATCGCTTCGAGCCGAGTGGGCATCCCTTGGCGTGGCAGACCGGCCATCCCGGGTCGGGCTCGATGCATGCCACCGGACATTTGGGAACGCACAAGCCGCAGTCATCACAGGTATAGGGGTCGATGGCAAAGATCCCGAGGAAGCTGTCCGTCTTCGCCAAGGCGCCGGTGGGACAGGCATACTCGCAACCACCACAACCAATGCACACATCGGCAACCACTCGGAAACTCACGGACGTTCCTTCCTCGGAATCAATGCCATCGGGACTTGGGGCGCAGCCGCCCTAAACGGGTGCGACCACCCTGGGGGAGCTGTCCATCGGGTGGAACTCCGGCAGGCCGGTGAGACACTCCGCACAGGCGAACTCCGGTGCGGCAACACCCTTGCTGGTGTAGCGCTTGGCATAGGCCTCTCCGTCCCACTCCCACCAGCCGTACGGTGCGTCGACCACACGCCTGAGCTCGACGCCACAGGTCGGGCAGTGCAATGTCGGTGTGCTCATGATCCTTCTCCTTGTCGTGCCGTGGCGAGTGCTGCGGCACCATCGAAGATGCTCTGCAACGTCTGGTTGTACCGAAAGAACAGGTCGACACCCATCGCGTCGTGACCCTTCACGGCGATGCGGTCGGCCAAGAGGACCAGCGAGCTGAGCGTCTGCTCACCGGTCGCCATGCCGTTTTCCGCGATGTCGTCGAACACTGCCTGCCAATGGTCGAGATCACCGACCAGCCAGCAGTCGAGGTGCTGATTGCCCCCCGACTCGAAGAGGGTCACCTGCTCGCAGCCGTACTCCCGCAGATGCAGGGCCACGGCGAACGGCGTGCTTGCGTCCCGACGCATGATGACGCCGAAATCCATATCGCACCAGCCAAGTTCCTGATAGATCTCGGGATGGGCGTTCATCTCCTTTGCCAACGACTCGAAGAGCTCGATGCTGTCGACGGGGAGAGCCAGTGCCGCCGATGAGGTGGGTGAGCTGGTCATCACGCCACCGCCAACTGTGAGCGATCGATGCCCATCATCTCCAAGGGGATCAGCGTGCGCTCGACGCGGTTGATGCCCGCCCGCTCACAGCGAGCCAGATAGGAGGTGAACATCTTGGCCATCAGTTGCTGCAGCAGAGGGAAACCCTTCTCCTCCACATTGGCGGTGCCGCCTGCGAGCAGCACGGCAAGCGCCGTGAACACCTCGGGCTGCATGGTGAGTTGAGCGATGACGCCTTCGCCGACATCGAGGGCTTCGTGAATCTCCTCGGCCACATCGGGATCGGCCTCGACAGCTTGCCGTAGGTGCATGGTGCCGTAGGCGACGTGACGAGCCTCGTCCTGCATGGCCATGCGGAACATCTTCTTCTCCACGTGGGTGGGCGAGATCAACTCGCCCTGGCGGAAGATATCGAGCACGAAGCCCTCGCCGAGCAGGTGGAGGAGGGCAGAGGCCTGCGTGAAGCTCTTGGCCTGGAGAATCGTCCGCAGGAGCTCCTCGGTGCCCTTGCCCGCCTTCAGGAGCCCACCGCCGTTGGCGAGAGCCCGCTTTCGGAACACCTCGGTGTGGCGCATCTCGTCCATGATCTGGGTGCCGAGGAACATCTTGGCCTCGACGAAGTCATGGTTGACCCGCCACAGCCACTTGGCGGGAAGATCGGCGGCGATCATCTCGACCTCGGTCAACAGGGTGCAGAGCTGACACATCGCGTGCTCGACGTCGGGGTCGAGCGTCTGCAGCTCGGCCCAAGGAATGGCGGAGGTCGCCGACCACTGGCGAGCAACGGCCTCCTCGTACAACTCGGCGACGTTCTGTGCCCACACGTCGGACTTGGCGTTGAGCAGATAACCCATGTCGGGCACACCCTCCGGAATCGCCGAGCCACGAGGCGCCATCGTGCGCAGCGGCGCCACGTCAGGAATCTCCCCATAACTGCCGACGGCAATGTCCATCATCGTCAAGCCACGGGCACTGGGCTTGGCCGCAACGCCCCACTCGCTCTTGACGCCACGCAGCCAACTCCAATCCAGGGCCATGCCCATCGGCCCGACCTCCGGCAGATCGGACCTCGCGTCCTCGGCACCCATGAGTTCCCTCGAGTCAATTGCCATCGTGATCCCTTCCCCTCGGTTCTATAGTTCCTGGCTGTAGGTTAGCCGGAATCAGGGAGGATCGCCAGGGACCTTTGTCCCTGCCCGACAGGATTCGGTCCCTGCAACGGTCGGCAAAGGTCAATCGGCGAAGGGTCAATCGGCGATGCGCAAGGCGACCGCCGGCTTGATCCGGGAGGCTCGATAGGCGGGCACAAGGGTGGCGATCAGTGACACCACAAGCGTGGCGAGCACCAGCTGGGTCACCTCCACCTCGGAGACGCTGAAGGGAAGCCTGGTTCCGAGTATCTCCGTGCTGGTCACCACGTTGTAAGCCGTGATGGAGGCCAACACGGTCCCGATGACGATGCCCTCCAACGCCACGAAGGCCGCCTCGATCAGGAAGCTCGCACCCACCCGGGCGGGCATGAAGCCCAGCGCTCTGAGGACCCCGATCTGGCGGCGACGCTCACGCACCGCTCGGACCATGACCACCCCGAGTCCGGCCACGCCTGCGATCAGACCAAGACCCAGATAGCCGCGTGCGAGCTCGAAGAACTGACTCTCGGTCGCTGCCGTGTTGGCCACGATCACCGAGAACGGATCGACCTCCGCGCCGTTTGCGCGGTAGGTCCGTACGAGGCGACCGGAGAAAGCCTGCGGGTCGACACCGTCGAGCGCGACGTAGGCCCGGTTGGGCACCAACCCTGCGCCGAACAGCTCCCGGGCGCCGGCTCGCCCGTAGAGCGCGCCGTTGAAAGCGAGATCGAGCTCGCCCATGGCCGCGACCTTGACGCGCCGGCTCGCGCCGGACAGTGGGTCGGTGACGCTCATGACGGTTCCGACGCCGATGGATCCGATCGGGCGCTCACCGCCGAGTTGCAGAAAGAGCGGGTCGACGATGATCAGGGCCGGGTCCGTCAGGACGGCACGATAGGCAGCGAGGTCGCTCGGGTACCTGCCTCGATCACGCAGCGTCGGCGGACCCAATGCGACGAAGCGCTCATCGAAGGCCGACAGCAGCCACTGCGCCGGCTTCTCCTTGTCGAGGGTAAAGGTCGAGGGAACCGTCGAGAACGCTGCGAGTCCCGAGACGCCCTTCATCGCTGCCACCTCGTCGAAGGGCACCGGGTTCGCCGGGCTCGACCGCAGAGCCACATCGAAACCTCCGGCCATGCGGTGTTGGAGGTGCTCCAGACGACCGTCGAGGATGTTCGAGAGTATCGTGACGAATGTCAGGGTGAACACCACCAGCGAGTACATCGCGACGGTCAGGCCGGTGCGCATCAGCCGATAGAGCGGATAAGCGAGGCCGAGGTGGAGGGACAGGGCTCGATCCCCCCCGCCCAGGCGTCGCAGCACCGCAGCGATCCGCTCCTGCTGGGCTGTCACCAGGGCAACCGCTGCGCCGGTGAGCGCCATGCCCTGTGCGACAAACAAAGTGATGTCACTTGTCTCGACCACGTTGTCGGCGACCAGGCGCAGCGAGAAGGTGCCCCACGCGAGGGCCGCCATCGAGACCGCCGTGACCACACCGGCACTGGGTTCCGGGCGGCCCAACAAGGGCACCAACCCTGCCAAGGCGATCAGAGGACCGAGAAGGATGCCGAACTGACCGTCGGTTCCGAAGCCCCACACCGTGGCGACTCCGCCGACGACGACACCCACCACTCCGAGAACCAGGCTCCGCCGACTCCTCACTCGGGCCGGTGGTGGT
>JACOTK010000064.1 GCA_016178435.1 Actinomycetota bacterium | reverse complement strand
GCCCGGCGCTTCAAACAGGTCTCCGCTCTCGGCAAGGTGCTCGACCCCACGGCCGACCGACTCATGTTGATCGTCGGCATCGTGGCGCTGCTCGTCGACGGCTCGCTGCCGGTGTTCGTCGGTGTGCTGTCGATCATCCGCGAGTCCCTGGTGGCGCTGGTCTCGGTCGTTCTCGGGGCCATGGGCGTGCGCCGCATCGATGTCACCTGGTGGGGAAAGACCGGAACCTTCCTCCTGATGTTCGCCTTCCCGCTCTTCCTCGCTTCGCACGCAGGTTTCTGGTGGGAGAACGAGGCAGGGCTCGCCGCGTGGGCCTTCGTGGTTCCGGGCTTGATCATCAGCTACGTCTCCGCCTGCGGCTACGTGCCGATTGCCAGGCAGGCTCTCGCCGAGCGGGGCATCGAGCAGAAGCAGGGAGCATGAAGGCAGTCATCATGGCCGGGGGCGAGGGCACGCGCCTTCGCCCGCTCACCTCGAACCAGCCCAAGCCCATGATTCCGGTGGCGAACCGGCCGATGATGGAACACATCGTGCGTCTGTTGCACAAGCACGGCTTCGACGACATCGTCGTGACGGTCGCCTTTCTGGCCAATCACATCCGCACCTATTTCGGGGACGGCTCGGAGTTCGGGGTCCGCATGGTCTACGCCACCGAGGAGACCCCACTGGGTACCGCGGGATCGGTGCGCAATGCCATGGACGAGCTCGATGAGCGCTTCCTGGTGATCTCGGGTGACGTGCTGACCGACATCGACCTCTCGAAAGTCGTCGAGTTCCACGAGCAGCGTGGCGCTCTGGCGACCATCGGGTTGACCGCTGTCGAGAATCCCCTCGAGTTCGGCATCGTCATCACCAACGACGACGGGTCGATCGAAAGGTTCCTCGAGAAGCCCACCTGGGGTCAGGTCTTCAGCGACACCGTCAACAACGGCATCTTCATGCTCGAACCCGAGATCTTCGATTTCATCGCTCCTGATGGTCCGGTGGACTTCTCCACGGACGTGTTTCCGGTCCTGCTGGAACAGCAAAAGGCGTTGTACGGCTACGTCTGCGACGGCTACTGGGAGGACGTGGGCACGGTGGACGCGTACGCCCGGGCACATCGCGACCTGCTCGACGGCAAGGTCGACATGGAGATCCCCGGCTTCCAGGTGGAAAAGGGCATCTGGCTGGGTGAGAGCGTCGAGATCGATCCGAGCGCGAAGATCGTCGGGCCTGCCATCGTTGGCGACTACACCAGGATCGAGCCGGGAGCGCGTCTCGGCGCCTACACGGTGTTGGGATCCAACGTGATGGTGGGGTCGGATGCCGACGTCGAGCGTTCGATCATCCACGACAGCGTCTACATGGGTCAGGGGGTTCGGATCAGGGGCGCTGTCATCGGACGATCGTGCGATCTTCGAGCCCGCGCGAGCTGTGACGAGGACGTCGTGCTGGGTGACGACTGCTTCATCGGCGAGCAGGCGGTGGTGACCTCGGGCGTGAAGGTCTATCCGTTCAAGACGGTTGAGGCAGGAGCCGTGGTCAATGCGTCGTTGGTCTGGGAGAGCAAAGGTGCCCGGTCCCTCTTCGTCGAGCACGGCGTAGCCGGCCTCGCCAACGTCGACATCACGCCCGAGCTCGCCACTCGGGTCGCGATGGCCTACGCCACAACCCTCAAGAAGGGCGCCACCGTCGTCACCTCACGGGATGCAAGTCGTTCGGCACGCATGTTGAAGCGTTCGGTCATGGCCGGTCTCAATGCAGCGGGGGTGCACGTCAACGACCTCGAGGTCGCCCCGGTTCCGACGACGCGCTTTCAGGTTCGCTCCGAGCAGGCCCAGGGGGGCATCTCGATACGCCTCATCAACGGTGACCCCCAGTCGGTGATCCTTCGCTTTTTCGATGTCGACGGTCTCGACATCTCCGAGGCCGCTACGCGCAAGGTCGAGCGGCTCTTCTACCGTGAGGATTTCCGTCGGGTCTTTCCGGGCGACATCGGCGACATCGGCTACCCCCCTCGTGCCATCGAGCACTACACCACCGCCGTGACGACCGCGGTGGACTTTCGCCTCGTGCGTCAGCGCCACTTCAAGGTCGTGGTCGACTATTCCTACGGCAGCACGGCTTTCGTCATGCCGAACGTGCTCGCCAAGCTGGGTGCGGACGTTCTGGCCGTCAACCCGTTTGCGTCGACGGCTCAGGCGATCAGCTTCGACTTCGCCACCCACGCCGCTGATGTCGGGACCCTCGTGAGATCCTCGGGGTCACAGCTCGGCGTGGTCATCGACCCGGGTGGCGAGCACCTCACGTTGATCGACGACGAGGGACGCATTCTCAGTGACACCGAGGCCATGTTGGCCTTCATCCATCTGATAGGTCTCCGTTCGCCGACGAACGGTCGTATCGCCCTGCCCGTGGTGGCCACGGCCGCCGCCGAACGCCTTGCGAGATCTCATGGACTCGAGGTGGTCTGGGCCAAGTTGAGCACGGCCTCGCTCATGGAGGCGGTCAGCGGCGAGGACATGGTGTTCGGCGCAGGGGTGGACGGCGGTTTCATCTTTCCGGCATTTCTCCCCGCGTTCGACGCGACCGTGGCCTTCATCTCGATGCTTGAGCTCCTGGCCGCCAACGAGGTCAAGCTCTCGCAGGTGGTCAACGAGCTCGAGCCCGTGCACATGGCACACGAGACGGTCGCCACCCCGTGGCATGCCAAGGGGGTCGTCATGCGGTCGCTGGTCGAGCAGGCCGACCACGAGCTCATCCTGGTTGACGGGGTCAAGGAGCTGCGTGAGGAGGGTTGGGTGCTGACCGTTCCCGACCCCGAGGCGCCGACAACCCATGTCTGGGCCGAGGCTCGCACCGACGAGGAAGCCAGGGATCTCGCCCGTCGACAAGGCCGGAGGATCCTCCAAATCGTGTTGTCCAACAACGAGTGACCGCGACCGGGCCCGCTTTCCGGTAACGTCCGCCTCATGCATTTTCCCGATGAGCTTCGTTATTCATCCGACCATGAGTGGGTCCGCAGGGATGGCTCCCGGATCCGTATGGGCATCACCGACTATGCCCAGGATGCACTCGGCGACATCGTGTTCATTCAGCTTCCCGATGTCGGCGCCGTCGTCGCCACGGGAACGGCCTTCAGCGAGGTCGAATCGACCAAGTCCGTGTCCGATGTCTACGCTCCCGTCGCCGGGACCGTCGTGGCCGTGAACGAGAAGCTGATCGACGAGCCGCAGTGCCTGAACGAGGACCCGTATGGTGAGGGTTGGATCTGTTTGATCGAGCCACAGGATGCCGATGAGATGACAGGATTGCTGGACTCGGACGCCTACCGGGCATTGGTTGACGAATAAGTGACGCGAGATCAGAGGTGGCCGAGGTGATCTGCGACCGATGTGGACATCACAACAGCGGGGGAGCGAACTTCTGCTCCTCGTGTGGCGAGCCATTGACCGGCGCCGAGCACCGCACCTTGAACCTTCCGCGGGTCGAATCCGAGCCGGCGACATTCGACCCGCCGGATGGCTCCGACCACGACCGAGCCCATTTCGACCGAACCACGCTGGGTGACGCATGGGGGCTCCTCATGATCCGGAGCGGTCCGGGTGAGGGCTCGACCTTCTTGTTGGATGAGCAGCGGACCACGATCGGCCGCCATCCCGACAGCGGTGTGTTTCTCGACGACATCACGGTCTCGCGGCGGCACGCGGAGGTGAGCCGGGACGACCACGGTTTCATGGTTCGGGACGCGGGCTCGCTGAACGGCACCTACGTCAATCGTGAACGGGTGGAGGAGTCCCGATTGGACGACGGCGATGAGTTGCAGATCGGGCGTTTCAAGCTGGTTCTGGTCTGTCGAGTTGATTCGGATGTCCCGTGAAGGCCGTTTCCGGTGGTGAGAACCCGGTGCCCGATGCACATCTCTCGATCGGTGAGGTCCTCGAGCTCCTCAAGGAGGAGTACCCGGACATCACCATCTCGAAGATCAGGTTTCTGGAGAGCCAAGGCCTCATCGACCCGGAGCGAACGCCGTCGGGCTATCGCAAGTTCTACAGCCATGACATCGAGCGCCTGCGCTGGGTCCTGCTCCAACAACGCGACCACTTCCTGCCGCTCAAGATCATCAAGGACCGACTGCAGACGAACGAGATGGGTTCGATGCTCGCCGAGTCCGGGGCGTCGCCCGAGACATCACCTTCCACCGGAGCCTCAGACTCGATGGTCCCTGCGCACCGGATCGGCCCGCGTCCCGGAGCTGATCCGGTGCCCGCAGCGGAGACCTCTCACCCTGAACCTGAGGTTCCGACCCCCGAGCCCGCCCCCGAACAGACCGGCATGCTCGGGCCGCTGCTCGGGTCGTTGACCTCCGCCACCTTCAGTCTCGAGGAGTTGTCGAACGCCACCGGGCTGGCACGTGAACAGATACGAGAGCTCGAGCGTTACGGAATCGTGACCGGCCGGGCCGTCGGCGGTCACGTGATCTACGACGAGGAGGCCTTGGTGGCCGGGCGTCTCGCCCGGGATCTCGGCGACCATGGAGTGGAGGCTCGACATCTGCGCATGTACAAGACCGCAGCCGAGCGCGAGGCGGGCTTCTACGAGCAGATGGTGATTCCGCTCATCAAGCAGCGCAACCCCGCTTCACGTCGCCAGGCCATCGAGAAGGTGGGCGACTTGGCCCGACTCGGCGAGAGTCTGCGTGCGAGCCTGTTGCGTCAGGGTCTGCGATCGATCATCGAGGGCTCCGACCCCGGTCGTTGAGCGAGCACGGAGAACACCGGCAATTCCGTCGATGAGGTCCTCAGAACCCGATAGGGTGCGGAGGTGGTCGAGATGGAAGTCTTGGGTGTGCGCCTTGAGCTGCCGGCCAATAATCCCGTTGCCCTTCTGCGGGAAATGGCCGGCCTTCGGCGTGTCCTGCCCATCTACATCGGCCCCGAGGAGGCGAAGTCGATCGCCTTGGCCATGGAGGGCATCCCGACACCTCGACCGATGACCCACGACCTGCTGCGCGACGTGCTGGTCGAGATCGGCGCCACGGTGCATCGGGTGGTGATCACCGAGCTGCGGGAGTCCACGTTCTATGCCGAGATCGTGCTGGAGCATGCAGGCCATGTGCACGTCGTGTCGAGCAGGCCATCCGATGCGATGGCCCTGGCCGTGCGCCTGCAGGCGCCGGTCTTCGTCGAGGAGGCCGTGCTCGATGTCGCAGCCGGGCCGATGCCCGATGAGCCGGAGGAGCAGGATCACATCGTCGACGAGTTCCGAGCATTCATCGACGACGTGAATCCCGAGGACTTCGCGAGCTGACACGCTTGACCGTGCGATGTTGAGCCCGTGGCTGCGGGTCGGGCGCGGACTGGGCCTGCTGTGCGCCGTCGTGGTGATCGGCACCGGCGGCTACCTCGCATTCGGTTTCGGGCTCCTCGATGCGCTCTACCAGACCGTCACCACGATATCCACCGTTGGCTTTCGGGAGGTGCATCCCTTCAGCACCGGCGAGAAGGTGTTCACCATCGCCCTGATCTTCGGTGGCGTGGGCTCGGCGCTGTACACCTTTGGGGTGCTTCTCGAAACCTTGGTGGAAGGTCGCCTGAGTGAGTCCATGAGGAGGCGTCGTATGCAGCACCGAATCGATCAGATGTCGGGTCATGTCGTCATCTGCGGATGGGGGCGTGTGGGCCGCACGGTCGCCCGGCGAGTCGCCGGGTACGGGGCGACGGTCGTCGTCGTCGACAGCGATCCCGAACGACTCGAGGGCATCGTCCACCCCTTCGTCATTGGTGACGCCACCGACGATGAGGTGATGAGGGCGGCGGGCATCGAGAAGGCCTCGACGCTGGTGGCGGCGCTCACAACCGACGCCGACAACCTCTTCGTCACGCTGTCGGGTCGATCGCTCAATCAGAGTCTCTTCATCGTCGCGCGGGCACGGCTGGCCTCGGCCGAGGCCAAGCTCTTCCGTGCCGGGGCGAATCGGGTCGTCAACCCCCAGGAGATCGGCGGCGCGCGCATGGCGGCATTCGCGCTCCAGCCGAACGTGGCCGAGTTCCTCGACGTCGTCATGCACGACGGCAGTCTCGAGTTTCGCCTCGCCGAGGTCACGATTCCCCAGGGCTCGGCCTTGGCGGGGTGCAGCCTGCGCGACTCACACCTGCGGGACCGAACCGGAGCCCTCGTGCTGGCACTGCGTCATCCCGACGGCACGTTCACGACCAATCCCGACCCCGATGTCGTCAT
>JACOTK010000003.1 GCA_016178435.1 Actinomycetota bacterium | reverse complement strand
GTACCCGTGTGGTCACCAACATCGTCAACTGCGACCCCTCGGAGGTCAGTGTGGGGATGCCCGTGAAGGTGGCATGGGAGGATCTGTCCGACGGTCGCAAGATCCCGGTCTTCGAGCCTGCCTGATCCCCGCCGGGAGCATCCCACTGCCGCGTGAACAACCTTCGCACTGGAGAAACGGTGATCAAGGCCAAACCCGAGACGCCTGACGAAGCTCAGGATGACGTTGGCACCGCCATCGGCGCTCAGGACCACGGCGATCAGGACGAGGAGGAGCTCGTAGCGGACTCGCTCCGGCGGGCCCTGATCCTCGTCGCCATGTGCGTCGCGCTGATTGCCGTGGTGGCGTCGGTGTCCGGGCTCAACGTGGCCCAGCAGGCACTGGCCGTTGATCTGCGGGCATCACAGAGCCAGTTGCTGTGGGTCATCAACGGCTACACCCTGGCCCTTGCGACCCTCCTGCTGCCGATCGGCGCGATCGGGGATCGATGGGGTCGCAAGCCGATCCTGCTCGCCGGCATCGTGATCTTCATCGGTTCCAACCTTGCCTCGGCGTTTGCCGCCGACGCCGGCATCCTGATCGGGCTTCGCGTGGTCACCGGCGTGGCGGCGGCCATGATCATGCCGGTCACCCTTTCGATCATCACGACCAGCTTCCCGCCCGAGGCTCGAGCACGAGCCATCGGGATCTGGGCGGGCTGTGCGGGAACCGGCGGGATCCTGGGCCTCTTCGTGTCCGCTGCCATCGTCGACAATGCAACGTGGCCCTGGGTCTTCACCCTGCCGATCGTGTTGGCTTCGGTGTCCGGCATCCTGAGCGTGGCCTTCGTCCCGCACTCCCGCGAGCATCAAAGTGCCGGCTTCGACACGTTGGGCTCCGTCCTCTCGATCTTCGGTGTAGGGGGGCTGGTTCTTGCGCTTCACGAGGGCCCGGAGCGTGGTTGGAGCGACCCGCTGTCCTTCGGAGCGGTCCTCGTCGGTGCCATCGCGCTGGTGCTGTTCGTTGTGGTCGAGCTCCGCCGCGACCATCCACTGCTTGACGTGCGGGTGTTCGCCATTCGTGGTTTGGCGGCCGGATCGCTCAATCTCTTCGTCGTCTTCGGCGTGATGTTCTCGTTGTTCGTCGTCCTGATTCAGTTTCTCCAGGCCGTCCTCGGCTACAGCGCTCTGCAGGCGGCTTCGGGCATGCTGCCCATGGCGATCGCGATGATGCCGCTTTCAATCCTTGCGCCAACCCTTGCCGATCGGTTCGGGTTCCGTCCCGTTGTCGTCACGGGCATGATCTGTCTCGGGTACGGACTCGTTCTCATCGCCGTGTCCGCCGAGGCCGGAGGCAGTTATGCGGCGGTGTTGCCCGGCATCGTCCTGCTCGGCGTGGGCGCCGGCATGGCCATGAGCCCCGCAACAGCGGCGATCACCTCGTCGCTCCCCGAGGAGAAGCAAGGTGTTGCATCCGCGTTGAATGACACGATGCGCGAGATGGGCGCCTCGGCGGCGGTTGCTCTGGTGGGTTCGGTGCTCAACGTCACGTATCGCTCGAACATCGAGTCCTTCACGTCGGGTTTGCCCCGCGAGCTCGCAGCACCGGTCAACGAGGGCATCGGCGGGGCGATGGCCGTTGTGGGTCAACTTGGTCCCGGCGCCAGGCCGCTGCTCCAGGCGGCGCAGAACGCGTTCGTCGATGGGATGCGACCCGCACTGCTGTTTCCCGCAGTCGTTGCCTTTGGTTGTGCTCTCTTCACCGCGGTGCGAGGCCCTCGAGATGAGCTCGGGGTAGTGCCGGCGGAGGAGCTGGAGGAACCGGTGACCCTGCTGCTCGACGAGGAGATCTTTGCCTTCAGCGACTGACGTGGTCCAAAGTGCTCCGCCTTCATCATTGCCTGCGCACGACCCTTGCCATCGTCGGAGGACGTAGAGCCACCAGGGGTTGACGTTTTACTTTCTCTTGGCGGGAACTCTTTGGGCTCTGCCTGACGTCCAAGAGGGAAGAACCCAAGGCCGGAGGCGTCATATGAAACGATCCACACTGATTACCGTGGTCATGACCGCAGCGATTTCCATGCCCGTTGGCTATATCGCCGGGCTCACGAGGGACGATGTTGATGGAGCGAAGCCAGGCACGATCACGGTGCATGGTGAAGGACGGGTCTCGGGAATCCCCGATGTCCTGAACGTGGTATTCGGTGTCGAGACCCGTGAACCCAAAGCTGCTGACGCGCTCCAACGGAGCAACGAGCAGGCCGGCGTGGTGATCGACCTCCTGAAGGCAAAAGGCGTCAAAGCCGATGACATTCAGACCACGGACCTGTCGACGTACCCGGAGATGGCGCTCGATGGCCGCATGGTCACCGGCTACGTGGCCGGCAACACCGTGAAGGTTCGCATTCGCAAGATCGACCAAGCAGGGGAGATCATCGACGCGGTGGCCCAGGCGGCCGGCAACACCCTTCGAGTCCATTCACTCAACTTCTCGATTGATGACACTGACAAGCTCATGGAGAAAGGGCGCAAACGAGCAGTTGATGCGGCACGAGCTCAAGCAACGCAGCTCGCCAAGGCCGCAGGCCTCAAGCTCGGCCAGGTCAGATCAATCACGAACACCTCGTCGACATCGCAGGAAGTATCCGATTCAGCAGTCTCCGCATCAAGGACAGCGCCCGAGCCGGGCAACAAGCAGTTCTTTGTCAGCGTCAAGGTTGTCTACGACATGACGCGCTGAGCTGAAGCCCGCAATGCTGAAGCACGCAATGCTGAAGCACGCAATTTCAGGCGAGCTCGACGAGCTCCAGCATCTCCTCGTCGAAATGATCGAGCGTGCCCTCGGGCATGGTGAGTGCCCTGTCGGGTTGGAGGGCGCGCACGAACTCCACATCGTGGCTCACGATGACCATCGTCCCGGGCCATCCGGAGAGTGCTTCACCGATGGCGGTGCGGGAACCGGGGTCGAGGTTGTTGGTGGGCTCGTCGAGCAACAACAGGTTGTGTCCGCCGGCCACGAGTTGTGCGAGTGCGAGCTTGGTCTTCTCGCCACCCGAGAGCGTGGCGGCATCCTGAACGACCTTGTTTCCCGAGAGGCCGAACATGCCGAGCACGCCCCTCGACTGCTGCTCGCCGATCGAGGTGTTCTCGCACATGTGCTCCAGCAGGCTGCGACCGGCGGTGATGCCCTCGTGCTCCTGGGCGTAGTAGCCGGGTCGGGCGCGCGCATCGAGGCGAACCTTGCCCAGATCAGGTGACACACGCTCGGCGATGATCTTCAACAAGGTCGTCTTTCCGGCCCCGTTGAGCCCGATGATCAGCAGTCGCTCACCGCGCCCGAGGTCGAAGCTGACGTCCTCGAAGACGTCGAGTGACCCGTAGCTCTTGTGGACCCCGGATGCCTCGAGGACCGTGCGCCCGACGGGGGGCGGGTCGGGTAGTCGAAGGTCAAGCTTGCGGCGTTTGGTCGGCGCATCGACCTTGGTCGCTTCGATGCGCTTGGCACGAGCGTCGAGATTCTTCGCCACCCGTGCGCGTTTCGCGGTCTGGCCGCGCATCGTGTCGGCCTGGGCGGTCAGTCGGGCGATCTCCTTGGTCTGTCGTGACGCCAACGCGCCGAGACGGACCTCGTCCTCCTCGCGCGCTTTGATGTACTGCGAGTAGGAGCCCCGGTACTCGATCAGCTCACCGGTCGCCTCCTCCTGCTCGCGATCGAGGTGGAGCACGCGGGTGATCGCCTCGTCCAGCAGACCGAGGTCGTGGCTGATGACCAGCAACGCCCCGCGGTAGGTCCGCATGTACTGCAGCATCCAGTCGCGGGCGTCGGCATCGAGGTGGTTGGTCGGCTCGTCGAGCAACAGCAACTCGCTGCCGGCGAACAGAATCCGGACGAGCTCCAGACGGCGGCGCTCGCCACCCGAGAGCGCGCCGATGGTGAGCTCGAGGCGGTCGGGTGAAAGAGCGAGGCCGGCAAGAAGTCGATGGACCTCGCCCTCGGCCGCGTAGCCGCCGAGGCGCTCGAACGCCTCCTGCGCATCGGTGAAGGCGAGGATGTTTGCCTCGGAGGGGTCCTCCTCCAGGGCACGGGTCAGCTTCTCGAGTCGGGCGGAAGCGACATCGAGGCCTCGCCCGGAAAGGACATGTGACAGGCAGTTGGTGTCCGGCGCGGCGAGGTCTGCTCGCGGGTCCTGGGAGAGATATCCGGTTGCCTCCGAGCGGCGAACGGTTCCTCCCCGTGGGACCGAGGCCCCACCCAGGACCTTGAACAGCGTGGTCTTGCCGGCGCCGTTGCGGCCGACGAGACCCACCTTGTCACCGGGACGAACGTCCACGGATGCACCCGAGACGATGGTCTTGCCGCCGATCTCGACGACGAGGTCACGTGCGATCAGGGTCATGGTCGGCCCAACGACCGAGCAGTGTCAGGGTTGTGGGGGGGCACCGTTTGTCCTCATCGCGAAGTAGGTCGGCTGTTGTGGACCGAGCGGTTCCCCCAGGCGCCGCCGTCGTCCGTCCAAGGTTACCCGGGCGAGGCATTTTCCGGTGCGCCGGCGGTTTCCCGGCGACGGCGTCGACGTTCAGTGGCGGTATGGCCGCAGCCCACCGGCGGGAATCGTTCCCAGGACCCCGGCGTGGTAGTCGTCGATCGCCTGTTGGAGCTCGGCTCGGGTGTTCATGACGAATGGTCCGTAGGCGGCGACCGGTTCGTCGATGGGCCGGCCCCCGAGGAGGAGCACGTCGAGCGGGTCCGTCGGATGGCCATGCAGGACGAGCGTGTCGCCGGCGCCGAATCGGGCAAGTTGGCCAACCGATACGCCCACCTCGTCGACGCCGACGGTCCCTCTTCCGGCCAACACG
Organism: Actinomycetota bacterium; assembly: GCA_016178435.1. Classification (GTDB taxonomy): domain Bacteria; phylum Actinomycetota; class Acidimicrobiia; order Acidimicrobiales; family CADCSY01; genus JACOTK01. Next base: position 3,076 of record JACOTK010000003.1, on the reverse strand, counting down.
TAGGCCAAAGCGTTGAACTCGGGGTGCCAGGCGAGCACGAGGCGGGCTCCCGCCGCGATGGTCGCGTGCACGACCGTGATGGGTGAATGGGTCGCACCGGGGCCATGGTGGTCGCTGATGGTCCCGGCGATGAGGCGCAGGAGCACGCCGCCGTCCTCCGAGGCCAGGAGTGTCACCTCGTCCGCCTCGAGGCTCTGATAGCGGGGCGCGATCATCTTGTCCCTGGCGGGGAGGTTCACCCAGAGCTGAACGCCGTGGAACAGGCCCCCGCTGATGACCAGTTCCTCGGGAGGCGTCTCGATATGCAGGATGCCGCTTCCGGCCGTCATCCACTGGGTGGCGCCGTTGGTGATCATGCCCCCGCCTCCGTGGCTGTCCTCGTGCTGCAACGTGCCGTCGATCATGTAGGTGACGGTCTCGAAGCCTCGGTGCGGGTGCCAGTCGGTACCGCGCGGCTCGCCCGGCGGATAGTCGATCTCACCGAGTTGGTCCATGTGGATGAACGGACTGAGGTCGGCCGGCCGAACGCCCGCAAAGGCGCGGCGAACGGGAAATCCCAGACCTTCGTGGGCTCGGGGAGCCGTGGTGAGCTGGAGAAGCGGTCGAGCCAACGCATCGGTTGGCGTGGCGTGGACCTTGGGGAGCAGGAGGGTGTCGGCGGTGACGGCAGGCATCAGGGTCTCCCGGTTGTGGCCATGGAACGATCAACGCCCCGACTCATGACATTTGTTCCCCCCGGGCTGCCCCCTGGCGGCGCCTCATGTGGGTTCAGCCTCATGTGCGTTCAAAGGTGAAGAGGAACTCGATCTCACCGTGATCCTGCACGGTTGCCGGCCCGAAGCTGGGGTCGGAGATGCCGTAGTCGCTGAAGGTGACGGGGAACAGGCCATTGATCTCGATCGTGCCGCCGTTGTTGCGAACCTTGAGGGGCACCTTCACGTTGCGCGTGACCCCACGAATCGTGAAGGTGCCCGAGACCGACAGATCGATGGTCACACCCTTGGCGGGCAGTGCCTCGACGGTGGTCGGTGCGGTGAGCCTGAAGGTAGCGGTCGGGTAGGTCTTGGTGTCCATGATCCGTCCGTGGAACTGGCCGTCACGGCGGCTCTCGTCACTTCTGACGGTGGTCATGTCGACGGTGAAATCCGCGGCCTGGAGCGTCGTGCTCGCAAACGTGAACGTGCCGGTCACGCCCGAGGTGCGACCAACTGCCTCCGTGTCCTGACCGAAGAGCACCTCCTTGGCCCGGTAGCCGACCTGGCTTCCCTGGGCGACCTCCCACATCCCGTCGAGGCTGCCGGGCAGGACCGCGACCGAGTCGCCGGCGTGCGCCGTCGTGGAGGTGGCCTTCCCATCGGACGAGGTGGGCGAGCCATGCGCGGTGGTCGACGTGGTGTCCCCGAGCTTCAACTTCTCCGGAGGGTCGTCCTGAATGGCGTTGATGTAGACAAAGGGACCCACCACCACGAGGAGTGCCAGGACGGCGCCGGCGACCAGAACCCGGCCACGAAGTCCGCGCAGTGCCGAAGGGAGTTGCATGACAACATGTTGCCCCCAAATCCCGGTGCATGTGGGCCATCCGGATCCGATGCCTTTGAACAGGAGCATGCAGATGTTTGCGACTGACAATGCCCACCTGTCAGAGTGAGAGCCAGGCGTGCACCCGTAGGGGCACGACGAGACCCGGGGGGGACGATGACGACCGAGGTACAGGACTCGACGGACACCGAGACGATCGACATTCGGGAGTTCGATCCCGATGCGCTGCGGGAGAAATACCGAGAGGAACGCGACAAGCGACTGCGCGATGAGGGCAACGATCAGTACATCGAGGTCACCAACGAGTTTGCCGTCTATCTCCAGGATCCTTATGTGGCGCCCTTCGAGCGTGAGCCGCTGACCGACGAGGTCGAGGTGGTGGTGATCGGTGGCGGTTTCGGCGGTCTGCTTGCAGCGGCTCGGCTGCGCGAGGCCGGGGTCGAGGACATCCGGATCGTCGAGAAGGCCGGCGACTTCGGTGGAACCTGGTACTGGAACCGTTACCCGGGCGCCCAGTGCGACATCGAGTCGTACATCTACCTGCCGCTTCTCGAGGAGATGAACTACATCCCGACGGAGAAGTACTCCCACGGTCCCGAGATCCTTGCGCACGCCCGTGCGATCGGCGAGAGGTACGAGCTCTACGACAACGCCTGTCTGCAGACCGAGGTGACGGGCATGACGTGGAACGACGATGACCAACGCTGGATCATCACCACAAACCGCGGCGATCGCATGAAGGCCCGTTTCGTGGCCATGTCCAACGGCCCGCTGCATCGGCCCAAGCTCCCGGGCATTCCGGGCATCAACTCGTTCAAGGGACACACGTTCCACACCAGCCGTTGGGACTACGACTACACCGGAGGTGATTCGACCGGAGGACTCAGCGGGCTGAAGGACAAGCGGGTCGCCATCATCGGCACCGGCGCCACCGCCGTGCAGTGCATTCCACATGTCGGTGAGGCCGCCCAGCACCTGTTCGTGTTCCAGCGCACCCCCTCGTCGATCGATGTGCGCAACAACCAGCCGACCGACCCCGCGTGGGTGGAAACCCTCGAGCCGGGCTGGCAGAAGAACCGGATGGAGAACTTCAACACGTTGGTGTCGGGTGGCTTCACCAACGAGGACCTCGTCAACGACGGATGGACCGACATCATCGGCAAGCTGCTGTTCCGCATGCGCAGTGGCGACAACATCGACTTCACCCCCGAGGGACTGATGGCAACGGTCGAGCTCGCCGACTTCGAGAAGATGGAGGAGATCCGATCGAGGGTCGACACCATCGTCGAGGACGAGAACGTAGCCGAGTCGCTCAAGCCCTATTACCGCCAGTTCTGCAAGCGTCCCTGCTTCCACGACGACTACCTCGACACCTACAACCGGTTGAACGTCACGCTTGTCGACACCCAGGGCAAGGGTGTCGAACGCATCACCGAACGAGGGGTGGTCGTGGACGGCACCGAGTACGAGGTCGACTGCATCATCTACAGCACCGGCTTCGAGGTCGGAACCGCCTACACGCGGCGCGCCGGCTATG
>JACOTK010000129.1 GCA_016178435.1 Actinomycetota bacterium | reverse complement strand
TCCACATGGTCCACCGCGGTCAGGCCGCCGAAGCGCTTCGTGATCCCCGTTGCGTGCAGCACCACAGGCTCGTGCGAGAAGTCGCGCCGCACAACGGGTTCTGCGGCCACCTTGTCGTGCGCCACACTGCCGTTCTGTCCCTGGACCCCCTTCTTGGTCCCCTGGATGAACACCGACCGGAGAAGATCACCCCTCTCCAGCAGGTCAGCGGCAGGGCCGGTGAAACGCACCTCGCCCTTTTCCATGAAGACGGCACGGTCGGCCACGCTCAGCGCGACGTTGACCGACTGCTCGACCAGGACGATGGTGACGCCCTGATTGCGAAGCTCACGCACCACGTCAAGCAACTCACCGACCACGACAGGCGCCAAGCCAAGTGACAACTCGTCGATCAGCAAGAGGCGGGGCTCGGCCAGCAGTGCCTGAGCCAGTGCCACCATCTGCTGTTGGCCACCCGAGAGCAGGACGGCCTTCTCGGAAAGACGTGGCTTCAACGCCGGGAAGAGCTCGAGGCAACGCGCCAGGCCTGCCTCGACACGCGCTGCGTCCTGGCGATACAACCAGGTGGCCATCCGCAGGTTCTCGCCGACCGTCAGGCCGGGGAAGATCGCCCGACCACCGGGCATGAAGGCAACGCCGGCCTTGGCCATGTCCACCGGGGAAATACCCGTGATCTCCTTGCCGTCCAACCAGACCTTGCCCCGCTTGGGAGGCGTCAGACCGGTGATGGCGCGGAGCAGGGTCGACTTGCCGGCGCCGTTGGTGCCGAGCAGGGCGACAATCTCGCCCTGCTCCACGGTGTAGTCGACCTTGAACAGAATCTGCACCGAGCCGTAATAAACGTCCAGGCCTTCACAACGAAGGAGATCGCGGGTGGGACGACCAAGGTCGCTTGTCAGATCAACGTCCAGAACGGTCATTGCCTTCCCCCTTCAACCAGGCGCTCCAGCTCTTCGAGGCGCTTCCGCATGCTCTCCGCCTCGGCTCGCAGGAGATCGACTTCGGCCGTATCGTCCGAGACCCTCAGGTCGATCACCGGAATGGGTCCGGTGGTCATCGTCGGAGAAGCTGCAACCCGCTGAATCGTGCCCGAGTCACCGAGAAGCGTGGATCCGAAATCGGCGCCGGCGAGCAGGTCCTCGAGCTTGGGACGATTTGCCTCCTCGTCCTCTTCCTCCTCCACCCGAATGTCGGCGATCAGGCTGGGTACCACCAGGCCACGACGGTCGGCAACCCTGCGCAGGAACTGGTCACGAATCCGCAGCGAGATCTGACCCAGGCCGCCGGGAAACACCAGCAGCAGGAACAGCACACCACTGCCGGTGATGATGAGTTGCAGCCCACCGCCCACGAAATACTGCGCACCCCGGAGGACGAATGCTCCCACGAATGCCCCCGATATCGATGTCAGGCCACCGATGACCACCATGCTGAAGGCCTCGAAGCTCTGGCCCGAGCCAAAGGCGCCAAAGGGGACTCCCTGCAGGGAGATCATGCTCAAGCCCCCGGCCAGGCCGGCAATCGCCCCACTGGTGCCGAATGCCATCAGCTTGACCCGAGTGGTGTGAACACCACGTGCCTGAGCAGCCCGCTCGTTGTCACGAACGGCGACGAGCACGCGACCCGGCCGCCCGGCACGCAGACCACGGGCCAGCCCGACCGTCATCACCGCAACGGCCAGGGTGAAGTAGTACAACGTCGTCTCATCCGCTAGATCGAACCGGGTCAACAGGACCGGCCTGGTGAGCCCAGACGGCAGGATGCTCCCGAAGTAGGCCGTGTTCAGGAAGTAGTTCGACATCGCAATCGCAAAAGCCAGGGTGGTCACCCCGAGGAACAGGCCCTTGATGCGAAGCGCCGGAAGGCCCACGGCCAGGGCGATCGCCCCTCCGGCAATCGCAGAGGCAACCAACGCGAGGATCAAGTCCAGGTTGTGGTCCATGACGTTGGCGGCGGCCACCGCCCCCACGCCGGCGATGGCGAACTGGCCCAGGCTGAGCTGGCCCGACCAACCCGTCAGCATGACCAGCGACAGCGCCACGATCGCATAGGTCAACGCCACGGTTCCGAGCAGGTTGATCTGGCTCACCGTCAACAGGACGGGAAGCACCAGTGCGAACACGCCCACGGCGGCGAGAAGGCCTCGCTTGGTCCAGACCACCTCAGGGAGATGGCGAAGCTGGGCGGGAACCGGCGGGGTCTCCTGTGCGCCGACCCAGGAGGACAACGACGCATCGTCGGCTCGCGACAGCTTGTCCCGTTGCGCCAGAAGCGCTCCCAAGATCAGGACGAGAAAGACCACATCGGTGATGCTCGACCGAGAGCTGTTCCAGAACACGGTCTGTTGCATGATGCCCACCCCGACGCCGGCGATGAACGCCTTGGGGAGGCTCTCCATGCGGGCCAGCACGGCCGCCGCAAGAGCCGGCAACAACAGCGCAGGACCGCCGAGCACCGTCGGGGGAAGCGGCTGGATCGGAGCGGTCAACATGACCGAGAGCGCCGACATGGTGGCCGCGATCGCCCAGACGATGGTGGAGAGTCGCTTGACGGGAACACCGAGCAACATCGCCCGTTCCGCGTTCTCTGCCGCCGCCCGGATACCGGTACCGGCGGAGGTCCCCCGCAGGAACCAGGCCAGGGCGGCAACGACCAACGGCACCACGACCAACACCATGATGTGAGGACCCTTGAAGAAGATCGGGTTGAGGGTGAAGCTTCCCCCGATCGGGGTCGAGAAGGAGTTGGTCACCAGTGGCTTGCCGAACAGCGTCGGCAGACCCAATTCGATGCCTCCCAGGATCTGGGCGAGGCCGATGGTCGCCAGGGTGAGGATCAGGCGAGGCGCCCAAAAGAACCGCCGAATGATCACCACGTCGATGGCGGCGCCGACCGCCGCCGCCATGATCAGGCCGAGAAACAGGCTGAGGAAGTAGTTCCAACCCCAGGTCGTGAAGACCAGGACGGACAACACACCGGCCGCCGACCCCAGCGAGGCCTGCGCAAAGTTGACGATGCGAGTGGCCCGGTAGACCAGCACCAGCCCGATGGCCGTCAAACCCGTCAGCGAACCCAGCACCGCACCCAGCAGAACGATGCCAAGGGGCATCCCGTTGGGCAGGACCGCGTTCAGGATCGGCCAGCCGATCAGGACCGCTGCCCCGAGCGCCAGGGGAAAGCGTGCGGACTCCGGAACCATGTCCTTTGCCCTGTCGAGAGCAGAGGGAGAGGATCCAATCAACGTGTCATTCGTCATGTTTCACTCTTCTCAGGGCTCGACGGGGAATGTGGCTTCGCCGACGGGCCAGTTGGTGTAGTAGCGGCCGTCGACAGACTTGACGTAACGGCCGGGCTCGCCGTTGAACGGGCTGATGGCCTTGGGGTCGTAGTACATCTCGCGGGCATCGTCGGTGGCCGTTCGGTCACCCGGCCCGAAGCTCCAGGTGCCGGTCTCGCCCGAGGCGGTGGGATAGTTGAACAGTCCCTGCTCGAAGGTCGAGGGGTTCAGGTTGGGGCCGGCCATGTGCACGCCGAGGAAGAACAACAGGATCGGGTAGTAGAGCACCGAGGAGATGAACGCCGGCTCGTCGTTGCGGATCTCCTTGTAGACCCGGTAGGCCTCGGTCTTCGTTCCCTGGTAGATGTCGTCGAGGAAGCTGATGCCCGCCGCATGACGCCACTGCTCCTGGTCGTAGATCTGACCCAACAGGTCGACGTCGGTGAGCGCGGTGCCGATGACACCCCATTCCGGTCGGTAGTTCTGCTGCGTTGCCTGGGTGGTGAGGAACAGGGGCAGAATCGGGTCACAGCCGCAGATCAGGGTCGTGACGCCCTTGTCCTTCATCTGGGCAACCATGCCCACGGCATCGGAGGACAAGCGGGTGAAGTCCAGCTTGTAGTTGATCCGATGCGTCAGCTTGTGGCCTGCCTGCTGCAGCAGTCGGTCGCCCTCGTTGGCGCACTCCTGATACCAGGGCTCCTCGGGGACGATGAGTCCGAGGGTGCGATCCTCGGTCCGATAGGACGGCTCGCCGGCATAGCGGGCCTTGTAGCCCAACATGCGCTTCAGCCCGTAGTCGATCACCGACTCCAACAAACGACTGCAGTCCACGAACACGCCGTAGGCGTAGGGGGCGTTCTTCTCATACCACTGGCGGGACATGTGGATCGGTGGAATGGCGATGACCTTCTGGCGGATCAGCGCCTCGGCATAGGGCGTGCTCAGCACGCTGAGATCGGCAAAGGCATGGATCTCCTGGGCAGCCTGGAGCGCATCGGCATTGGCCGCCTCGGTACCACCGCCGAAGAACTCGGCGAGCTGGTCGCCCTTGCCCTTGTAGAACACGGGCTTGACCTGGCGGCCGTAGAGCTGGAACTTCTTG
>JACOTK010000128.1 GCA_016178435.1 Actinomycetota bacterium | reverse complement strand
TCGCCCAACTCCCCGGCCGCATGCAGTGCCGCCAACTTCTGAACGGGCGGGCTGTAAAGGAAGACGTGATCGACCATCACCACCCGCTTGCGATCAGCTGCCAGCCTCAGCAGTGTGGCCGCCTCCTCGGTGGAGGCCGTGAACGGCTTCTCGACCAGGACGTGCTTGTCCGCCTCGAGGGCTGCGCTTGCCAATGCGAAGTGGGTGTGGACCGGCGTCGCGATGGCAACCGCATCGAGGTCGGGATCGGCAAGCATCGCCTCGAACTCGAGGTGACATCGTGCTGTCGGGTGTTGGGCGCCAAGGCGTTCGAGGCGTTCGGGGTCACGATCACAGAGCGCGTGCAACGTGGTCCTCGAGCAACTCGCTATGTTTCTGGCCAGGTTCGGCCCCCAGTACCCCAATCCCGTGATTCCCACTCGCAACATCCATCAACCTTCCACAGGTATCATTCGGCCGGGACACCCAGCCTTCAGGTGCCAAAGCAGCCTATCGGCCGGCCATTTTGATGCCTCCGAGAGCGGATGATCCATGGAAAACCTGGTGTTGATCGGAGCGGGCGGGTTGGGACGGGAAACGGTCGAGGCCGTTCGTGCCTGCAACCAGATCGAGCCACGATGGAGCCTTCTCGGCTTCCTCGACGACGGATTGCCGCCGTCCACCTCCGTCGGTGGGCTCCCGGTGCTCGGGCCGACCTCAGAGCTCGAGCAACTTCCCGATGCCAAGGTCGTGCTCTGCACCGCTCGCCCTGATCGCTACTGGTCGCGCAAACAACTTGTCTCATCGCTCGCTCTGCCTCCGGAGCGCTACGCCACGATCATCCATCCGACCGCGTCGATCGGCTCATCGGTCCACATTGCGCCAGGCTGCATCATGTTGGCCGGCGTCGTCGCCACCGCGGACGTCGAGATCGGTCCACACGTCGCGATCATGCCCAACTGCGTGCTCACCCACGACGATCGGATCGGGGCCTATGCCACCTTCGGCGCCGGGGTGCGGCTCGCCGGCGAGGTGGCCGTGGGCGAGGGCGCCTATCTGGGCAGTGGATGCCTCGTGCGCGAGAACACCTCGATCGGCGCCTGGGCGCTTGTGGGCCTTGGTTCCGTCGTGCTTGATGATGTACCCTCGCAACAGGTCTGGGCTGGGGCTCCGGCACGGTTTCTTCGCTACATGGTCATTCCCGAAGAGATCACACGCACCTGAACGGTCCACGTACCCGGCACAGGAGATCAGCATGCTTCCGAACTTCATCGTCATCGGCGCGGGCAAGGCCGGAACCACCAGTCTCTGGGGTTATCTGCGGGAGCACCCGCAGATCTTCATGTCCGAGCCCAAGGAGCTCAACTTCTTCACGACCGAGCACAACTGGGACCGTGGTCTCGCGTGGTACGAATCACATTTCGACGACGCGGGTGACGCAGTTGCCATCGGTGAGGTGACCGGCAGCTACACCAACTGGCCCAACTTCGCCGGCGTGCCGGAGCGCATGGTCGAGGTCCTTCCCGATGCCCGACTGGTCTATGTCATTCGCCATCCGGTCGAACGGATCGTCTCGGCCTTCAAGTACATGACCTTGCGTGGCGACGAGGACAAGCCCATGGACGAGGCGATCCGGACCAACCCGATGTACCTGTCGGTGAGCAGCTACGCGACCCAGATCGAGCAGTACCTCAAGGTGTATTCGGCCGAGCGCCTCCACGTCATCGTGTCCGAGGACATGCGCGACGACCGGGCGACGACGATCAAGGGCGTCTTCGAGTTTCTCGGTGTCGACCCTGATGTCGAGTTGGAGATCCTCGGACACGAGTTCAACCGGACCGACCGCAAGCTGCGTGAGCCCCGCGCTCTCATCCGTCGAGCCAAGAAGCTTCCCGGTTACAAGGGGCTCGTGAACGGACTTCCCGACTCGATCAGGCAACTCGGGCGCCGGGTGGGAACCCGCGACATCCTCAGGCTCGAGGACACCCAACTGTCCAACGAGACCAGGGCGTTCATCGAAGAATCGCTGCGCGACGATATAGGCCGTCTCCGGAAGCACCTCGGCAACGACTTCCACGGCTGGGGCCTGACGGAGCCGGCACCGACGGGCAACCAGGTGAACAGGTGAACACGTGAAACACGTGATGCTCGACCCCAGGCCCGATGCGTGATCAGGGTCGCTTGAGCCGCTCGATCTCCCGGCGCGCATGGAATGCCTGTTCGGACTTTCGCAACAGCCGTGTGAGCGCGATCTCGGCATCGTAACGGCCGAGCTTCCCGCTGAGACGGGAGGAAAGGGTCAACGCGGCGACAACCGGGCGATGCCCGATACGACTCATCCCCAGTCGGACAACCGCCTCACGTTGCCATGTGGCCGTCTTCGCCAGACTCCTGGGATGGAACGGCCCGATGATGTCGGAGTGAAGACCGTGCACATGGACCAGACCTGTCCCCTGCCAGCGGGCGTCGGCAACCATGCGATCCAGGGGCCGTTCGTACAGGTGCACTGCCGCCAGCGATCGGTCGAAGACGCCGACCAGTCCCGCCCGGAGACAGCGGAGCCCAAAATCGCGATCGACGTGGCGGGCGCGGCCGGGAAAGTCGGACGACTGAAGACCGATGCGAATCGCGTCTTCCCGGCGCAACGAGACGTTGCCCCCCCAGAGGTTGTGCAGAATCGTCTCGGGATCGGTTTCCCACGTACGACAGATGCGCTCGTAGTCCCGCTGGTAGATCTTGGCGGCCGCAACAGACCCGTGCGCTGCTCGTGATGGCGGACATGGCCTCCGGCGAGCCCGAAACCGGGTCGCACGTCATCATCCAGGAACAGGACGACCTCACCCGTGGCGGCGTCGAGTGCCATCTGCTCGGCATGGGCCTTCCCCTTGCCCCCTGCGTCGAGGCATCGAAAACGCCCGTCACGCCCGAATGCCCTCTGCAGCGCTTCACGGGTCCCGTCATCGGAACCGTCGTCGGCGATGATCAACTCGGTGACCGCCGGGTCGGCAAGCATCACGCCGGCCGTATCGACCACCTGGTCCCGACGATCCCGGGTGGGGATGACCACCGACAGGCTCGTCACCGACGGTCCTCGACGGGGATGATCTCGACGAGGGCGTTGTAGTCGGGAATCTTGGAACGCTCGTCGTGGGGTCCTGACGCCAACAACACGTTGGCCTCGGGAAAGAGCATCTGCACGTTGCCGGGCTTCATGGGCGCAACCATCACCCTGCCTGCCAACTCGCCGTGCACGGAGCGGACGACGACTGCCGCGCCGTCCACCAGGCCCAGTTGACGAGCGTCGTCCTCGGCCATGAACACGGAATCCCGCATCGAACCCGTCAGTGGGTCGCGGCCCTTGTGGACCATGGTGTTGAACTGCTTGCCCCGGCGGGTCGAGAGCAGGAAACGACCTTGGGGAATGTCGAGCTCGGCGGGCCGAACCAGGCCGAAGTGAGCGCGGCCGTCAAGGGTGGGGAACTGCCAGTTGTCGCACAATCGCTCGCCACCCCATTGCACCTGATCGCCCGTCGTCCGCAGGTGCTGGATGCCGTCGTACATCGGCACGACCGCAGCGATCTCGTCGCGGATGGCCTGACCGGAATCGAACGAGACCAACTCCGCCCGGTCCGGATGGGTGTACCGGGCGAGGTCGACGAAGATCTCCCACTCACTCCTCGCCTCGCCGATGCGGGGCCCCGCGATCTCGGGACTGAAGACGATCCGGCGCTCGGTGGTGGTCTCGGTCCCGCCGTCACGCTGCTCGTAGCGTGTCGCGGCCGGAAACAACAGCACCGTGTCGGCGGGATCAACCAACATCTGGGAGGACAGGACGATGTCCTGATGGATGCGCAACGGCACCCGCTGGAGGGCTTCGTGCACATAGGCAGGATCGGGCAGCACCTCGAGGAAGTTGCCACCGCTCGAGAACAACACCTCGAGCCCACCACGATGCGCGGCCTCGATCATCTCGGGGGCGCTCAGACCTGGCCTCGACGGCACGGCGCACCCGTAGTGCCCGCTCAGGTTCGCCGCCGACTCGGGGGTGACGGCGATGCCACCGGGCAGCGCCGTTGCATAGGCCCCCATCTCGGCGCCTCCCTGCACCCCGGAGTGGCCGCGAATGGGCATCAGGCCGGCCCCCGGGCGCCCGACGTTTCCGCGGGCCAACGCCAGGTTGATGATCGCTCGAACCCCATCGGAGCCCTGCACGTGCTGGGTGATGCCCATCGACCACACCAGCACCGCGCTTGGCGCGGACGCGTACATCCGCGCAAATCGTTCCATGTCCGCACGGGAGGAGCCGGACAGGCGCTCGAACACATCGAACGGCGTTGCC
>JACOTK010000127.1 GCA_016178435.1 Actinomycetota bacterium | reverse complement strand
CTGTGGGTGTCGGTGCCGCCCGAACCGGGATGGGGCAACACCCCCGAGTGCGCGACCACCGGCCGGGTGGGGTCTGCCTTCTCGAGCGCACGCTTGATCGTTCGATCGAGAATGCTCCGATTCCAGGTCGGAAGTTGCTGGGCAGCAGCAAGGCGAAGCTTGTGCCTGGCTGCGTCGGGCCCGTTGAAGGGCGATGCGCCCGGTTCGTCCTCGATTGCGAAGGGCTCGTTGTGCCCGCACCACAGGGCGATCGAAGGATGGTGGCCGAGTTGGTCCACGGCGGCGATGGCCTGTCGGCCGGCCTGGTGGCGGATGCCGCGGGCGTGGCCGCGATGCAGGGGCAGGTCCTGCCAGACGAGCATGCCCGCCCGGTCGGCGGCCTCGTAGAGCTCGGGTCGGGCGATGTGGCCGTGCACCCGAAGCAGGTCCAGGCCGGCGTCCTTGGCCAGCTCGACGTCACGGGTGATCTCCTCGACCGTGGCCTCGCCGAGAGCCATTCGGGTGGGGCCGAGGTTGGTGCCCTTGAGGAAGAGCCGCTCGCCGTTGACCCGCAGGGTCCATTGCTTCCAGGTCAGCGAGCGCAGGCCGATACGCCGCGTGAGTTGATGGCTCGGAGCTCCGTCGACGATGACCTCGACCACCAGGTCGTGACAGGGCTGGTCGCCGAGGGCGTGGGGCCACCAGAGCTCCGGGTCGGGAACCGTGACCGTCCAGGTGACGAAGTTGCTGCCCGCGGCGAGGGGGCGTTCGGCGACATCGTCAACGCCTGCGAGGGTGGTGCGCAGGGTGACATGGCGGGCAATCTCACTGTCGAGCTCGGCCCTGAGGGTCACGGTTGCCCGGCGGGCGTCAGCCTGGGTGCACAGGGCTCGCAGTCCCCGTGCCCGGACCGGACCGGTGTGCTCGATGCGAACCGGACGCCAGATGCCGCCCGGGTTCCAATCGGGGTCGAGATACTCCGAGTGCTGGAAGATGCCCGTGATGTTGCGCTTCGACGCCCGGTTGGTCTGCGGGGCACAGGTGACCTCGATCGCCAGGACGTGGTCGGTGCCTGCCCTCAGCGCGTCGGTGACCTCGAACGAGTGGCGCACGAAGTAGCCCTCGGTGTCGCCGAGGTAGGCGCCGTCGAGCCAGACGTCGCCCTGGTAGAAGAGGCCGTCGAGGACCAGCCATGAGCGTCTTGGCGCGTCGCCGGCGTCCGGATTGGTCGTCTCGAAATGGCGTCGGTGGAGCACGGGACCGTCGCTGTCGGCAAAGGCGGACGCCGAGCGCCAGTGACCGGGAACATCGAGGGTCTCCCAGTCGCGCTCGTCGAGCTCACGGGTGGCGAAGCTGCGACGCAACTCCTCGTTCGCCTCGACGGCTTGCCACGTGCCGCCCAACTCGATGGGGGCAGGGTGGGCGACTTCCACGGGCACGGGCACGCCGGCCAGGCTAATGCGCCGAACCGAACGGGGCCCGGCCGTTGCGAACGCTCAAGCCGGGTCGAGTGTCGGGAGCCTGCCCTGGTTGCGGGCGTCGACGAAGCAGAGCTGGCGGTAGATCGTGGTCATGACGGGCAGATCCACCCCGTGTGCGGCCGCCGCTCGGATGGGGTTGCCGATGATGGCCTCCACCTCCATGGGCCGCCTGTGGTCGTGATCGAGCTTCATGCTCGTTCGGTACGGCGCCATGTGGCGGGTCAGATCCATGGAGGTCTGGGCCGCCGCGTCGGGGATGTGGCGTCCCTGGGCCGCTGCTCCCGCCTGCACCTCGGCCATCACCGCCGCGACAAGCGCCCTGGCCTCCGGCAGGGCGAGGAGCTCCTGGGGGAGCGCGTCGAGCAGTACCGAGAGACTGTTGAACGGGGCATTCCAGATGAGCTTCTTCCAACGTGCCGCCACCAGATCGTCCTCGAGTGCGACGGGGATGCCTGCCCCCCGCAGGTCGGCGGCGAGTTGTTCCATCGGTGGGGTCACACCCTGGGCGGCGCCGGTCGGCCCGTGTTGGCCGAGGGAGATCAGGCCGTAGTCGAGGTGGCGCACATGGGCCGGCCCGATCTTGTTCGAGCAGAGGAAGCACAGCCCGCCGAGCAGCGTTCGAGACCCCACCACGGGCGCCAGCGCCTCCTCGATGCCCAGCCCGTTCTGCAGCGTCACCACGGTGGTGTGCTCGGTGCCCGGTCCGAGCATCGAGGCCAACAGATCGGCCGCCGGGTTCGGCACGAGCGCCTTGGTGGCGACGAGCACGACATCGCAGGGCGGCAGATCGCGTGGATCGCCATACGCCAGGAGCTCACCGGGGCCGAGATGAACGTCGCCCAGCGGCGACTCCACCACCAGTCCCTCCTGCTTGGCATGGGCAAAGTCGCCACGAAACAGGAAATGCACCCGGTGCCCAGCCTCGGTCAGGCGCGCACCGTAGAAACCGCCGACGGCCCCCGCCCCCACGACGGCGTAGCTCTGCTTTGTCTCCGGCCCCGATGTCGTCTCCGGCCCCGATGTCACCTGCTCATCGTTGCACGCCCTGGTCCGCGTATCGAGCAGTGTGCGGATGCAGTGTCCGGCTGCAGTGTCCTACGGATCGAGCAAGCGGTATCAGGGTCGGACATCCGGGGCTCTGATGAGCAGGCGCCGCACGACGTTCGAATGCGGAGCGGGTGGAGGCGGTGAATGGAGGCGGTGATGGGTGTCGATTTCGATCCTGGTTACGTCCGGGCTCGATACAGGAAGCTCGTGTCGGATCATCCGGATGATTCGGTGTACCCGCTTTCGGACTTTCGAGTGGAGTGGGGCCCGATCTTTCACCGCGGCCGGCTGGACGGCACGGCCCGGGTCCTGGTGATCGGTCAGGATCCGGCCACCCATGAGGCGATCTGTCGCCGGATCCTCGTCGGCGAGGCGGGCCAACGCGTGCAGGGCCTGCTCGCCAGGTTGGGCATCACGCGCAGCTACGTGTTGGCGAACGCCTTCCTGTACTCCGTCTACGGCCAGGGGGGCGGCGAGCGCCACGTCGACGACCCCGGGATCGTTGCCTACCGCAACCGGTGGCTCGATGCCATCGCCAGGGACAACCAACTCGATGCCGTGATCTCGCTCGGGCATCTTGCCGATCGTGCCCATGAGACGTGGCGGGCAACGCCGAGCGGTTCGAGGTGCCCTGCCGCCTACGCAACGGTGCTGCACCCGACCTATCCCGAGTCCGCGAGCCGGCGAGGTCAGATCACCAAGGCCGAGGCGTTTGCCCGTCTGTGCACCTCCTGGAACGAGGCGCTCGTGGCCCTCCATCCGTTGATCACCCAGGACGTGCCAACGCCGTTGAGCCGGTATGGCACCTCGATAGCCAGGACCGATCTTGCCGCGATTCCTGCGTGCGATCTCCCGGCAGGAATGCCACCGTGGATGCGATCACTCGATGCCTGGGCCAGGCGCATGGGAACCGATGCCGATTCGAAGCGGGCGACGATCACCGTGTCGATCCCGAAGAAGGCCCGTACCTGGCCGGCCGTCGACTGAGCGCCATGGACAACCACACCGCGGACGACGCCACGCTCGATCCCGAGACGCTCGATCCCGAGACGCTCGATGCCACCCGGGACACCGACGCGGGGGAGGAAGCGGCGTTCGATGCCGCCGATCTCACCGGAGTGCCGAGGGCCCTCCCGTCTGCCCTGTCGTCGGGCGCCACGCCCTCGTCGTCAGGAGGCCGGGCTTCGGTGGCGCTGCAGCGGCGAGCCGGGCTGGTGGCGAACGAGCCCGTGGCGCTGGGGGGGTCGGTGATCCTGCCCACGCGATCGGTGGCCCGCGGGTGGGTCACGGTCGCAGATGGTGTCATCGCCGACATCACGAGCAGAAAGCCCGCCGGGGTACGGGCGATCCAGACCGGTGGCGTCATCCTGCCGGGGCTGATCGACCTGCACGGCCACCCGGAGTTCAACATCTTCGCCCCTTGGGAACCGCCCCGGGTCTTCATCAATCGCGGGCAGTGGCGCAACAGCCCGATCTACCGGAAGCTGGTACGCGATCCCTGGGATCAGCTGACCAGGGACAATGCGGCGCCCTCGGTCAAGAAGGCCATGACCCGCTATGCGGAGGTGCGCGCCGTGGTCGGTGGCGCCACGGCGATCCAGGGAGCCTCCCAGGACTACCCCAACAAGGCGGAGGCGCTCGTGCGCAACGTCGATCTGTTGATCTTCGGAACCCAGGTGGCCCGCAGCACGGTCGACTTCGGGAGACTTCGACCCGATGATGTGGCCGGCATCCAGCGGGGGATCGAGAGCGGCTCGGTGAGGGCGCACTACATCCACCTTGCCGAGGGCGCCAAGACCAACCAGGCGTCGATCAACGAGTTTCTCCGCTTCAGCGAGTCGCCGTTGTTCGGGGCGGCGACCGTGGTGATCCACGGGACTGCGCTTTCACGTTCGCACTTCGACCAGATGGCGGCCGTGGGCGCCAAGCTGGTCTGGTCCCCGCAGTCGAACCTTCGGCTCTACAACGAGACGACCGATGTGAAGGCCGCACTGGACGCCGGCCTGCCGCTTGCGATCGGCGCCGACTGGATGCCCTCGGGAAGCCCGAGCCTGTTGCACGAGATGAAGATCGCCCAACGCTGCCTCGCCGAGCAGGGCTGCAACGTCACGTCGCAACGGCTGGTGGCCATGGTGACCTCGGAGGCGGCGGACATCGCCGGGCTCGGCGACCGGCTCGGGCGCCTCGAACCCGGGCGGCCGGCAGATCTGGTGGTGCTCCAGCGTCAACATCACGACCCCTACGACAACGTCGCCGCCGCCTATCCGTCGTGGGTCGAGCTCGTCATGATCGGGGGTGACATCGTGTACGGCCGACCGGACTGGGTCCGAGAGGTCACGGTCGGTGACGACTACGAGCAGGTGAGTGCGTGGGGCCGCCACATGGCGCTCGACACCAGGTTCGGTTCGCCCGACGAGAGTCCGCCGAACGGGCCCCCTCGGCGGCTCGCCGAGATCCGACAACAGCTCATCAGTCGCTACCCCGCAATCGGGCCGATCTTCGATTGACCGTTCGATCGAGCTCCGAGCAACCGTTTGGACGGACCGTCGGGGCTGACCGCTTCGGCGGGGACCGTGGACGGGCGAGCGGACAGGTTGTCGTTGACAGGATGCGCCGTCGGGAACTAGACGGGGGGAGCAAGCAACATCGACACCGAGCATCATCAACACCGAGCATCATCACCACAAGGGCGTGATCCACGCCAGGGGGAAGCACCGTGAGCCTTGATCCGTCCCGCACGCCGGTCATCGTCGGCATCGGCCAGTCCATCGAACGTGACGAGATCGTCTCCCCGGCCGAGTTGGCCGAGCGGGCGGCGCGTGCGGCATTCGACGATGCGCCCGGGCTTGCCAAGACGGTCCAACGGCTCACCATGGTGGGGGTCCTGTTCTCGCACGCCGGCCGCACACCGGCGAGCGATGTCGCCAACCGCCTCGACTTGGCAGGCGTGTCGGTGGAGACCACGACCACCGGCGGCAACACGCCCCAGTGGTTGGTGACCCGAGCCGCCAAGGAGATCGTGGAGGGCAAGCTCGAATCGACCCTGATTCTCGGCGCCGAATCGACTCGTTCCCAACGGGCGTCGGGTCAGGCTTCAGGTGGGCTGTTCCAGTCCGACATGGGCCGAGGCGCAGCGGGTGAGGACAGCGACCCGATGGTGGGCGCACCCGACGACGACTTCATGGGCGCGGCCGAGATGAACGGCGGGCTGATGATGCCCTCGGCCATGTATCCCATCTTCGAGAGCGCCATGGCGGCAGCCGCAGGTCGCAGCTTCACCGAGCAGCGAGCTTTTCTCGGCAGGCTCTATGCCAAGTTCACCGAGGTCGCCGCCCGTCACCCCTACGCGTGGTTCAAGGACGTGCTCACCCCTGATGACATCGCCGTTCCGAGCGCCTCGAACCGGATGATCGCCGAGCCCTACACGAAGCGGATGAACGCCTTCCCCAATGTCGACCAGGGCTCTGCCCTGCTGGTCACCTCGCTCGCCGTGGCCCAGGAGGCAGAGCTCGCCGGCCGTTGCGTGTTCGTCTGGTCCGGCGCCGACACCGCCGAGGTTCGCCATCCGGCCGCACGCCCGGTGCTCGGTGGCTCTCCCGCCATCGCTGCAGCGGCAAAGCGGACGTTCGAGGCCGCCGGCGTGGGTGTCGACGACATCTCGGCATTCGACTTCTATTCCTGCTTCCCGTCCGCCGTCGAGGCCGGCGCCGAGGCCGTGGGCCTTGCACTCGACGACCCTCGTGGCCTGACCGTCACCGGAGGGCTGTCCTATTTCGGGGGGCCGGGCAACAACTACGTGGGTCACTCGATCGCCACGATGGTCGATCGCCTGAGAGGCGAGCCCGGTCTCGGGCTCATCACCGGGCTCGGCGGGTTCATCACCAAGCACAGCCTGGGTATCTACGGCAGCGAGCCGCCGCCCCAGGGTTTCCGGTCGGGGGACACCACGGCCGATCAAAAGGCGATCGACGCCTCGGCGCTCCCGGTCGCGACCACCGGCGAGGGTACCGCTCTTGTGGAGGGCGCCACCATCACCTACGACAAGGACGGCGTGACGCCGACCGGGGCCCCGGTGGTCGCACGCCTCGACGACGGCACCCGGGTGGTGGCAGTTGCCGAGCCATCCACGGTGACCGAGCTCGCCGGCCGCAACCTGGTGGGCGAGCGAGTGCAGATCAGCGCGTCCACGCCGCCTGTCTACCGGTTGTCATGATGGCTACGGTGTGTTCATGACCGCACGCCCCGCCACACTCGGCCAACTCCGTGAGTCGGGATGGGTCTCGCGACCCGTCAAGGACGAGTTGCGCATCAACGCCGTCGCACGGATTCGATCGGGTGAACCGTTGTTCCCAGGCGTTCTCGGCTACGAGGATACGGTGCTGCCACAACTCGAGAACGCGCTCCTCGCCGGTCACGACGTGATCTTCCTGGGCGAAAGAGGCCAGGCGAAGACGCGCATGATCCGCAGCCTCGTCGATCTGCTGGACGAATGGCTGCCCATCGTTTCGGGATCGGAGATCAACGACGACCCGTACAACCCGGCGTCGCGTCACGCGCGTGACCTGGTGCTCGCAAAGGGCGAGGACACCCCCATCGACTGGGTGCACCGAGATGGCCGTTACGGCGAGAAGCTGGCCACGCCCGACACCTCGATCGCCGATCTCATCGGCGAGGTCGACCCGATCAAGGTTGCCGAAGGTCGCTATCTCTCGGACGAGCTGACCGTGCACTACGGCCTGGTGCCCCGTACGAACAGGGGCATCTTCGCCATCAACGAGTTGCCCGATCTGGCGGAGCGCATCCAGGTCGGCCTGCTCAATGTGCTCGAGGAACGGGACGTGCAGATCAGGGGTTACAAGGTCCGCCTTCCCCTCGACGTGATGCTCGTCGCCTCCGCGAACCCTGACGACTACACGAACCGAGGGCGGTTGATCACGCCACTCAAGGACCGTTTCGGCTCCCAGATCCGCACGCACTATCCCCTCGATGTCTCGACGGAGGTCGCGATCGCCGATCAGGAAGCCCGGCTCCCGGACATCGAGGGTCTCCAGATGCGCCTCACCCCGGAGATGGCCGACGTGGTGGCCACCCTGTCGCACCTTGCCCGTGTCAGCCCGCACATCAATCAACGCTCGGGTGTCTCGGTGCGCCTCACCGTGTCGAACGTGGAGACCCTGTGTGCCAATGCGGCCCGTCGGGCGCTGCATCTGGGCGAGACCGATGTGGTGCCCCGCATCAGCGATCTCGATGCCCTCATAGCCTCGATCAGCGGCAAGGTCGAGATCGAGAGCTTCGAGGACGGGATGGATGAGGCCATCATCGCCAACCTGATCCACGCGGCGGTGTTGACCGTGTTCCGGGAGCGTCTCGACGCGGTCCTGGTCGGCGAGGTCGTGGCGGCCTTCGATGAGGCACAGACGGTCGTCCATGCCGGCGAGGACGTTCCGGCCGAGGACTACGTCAAGCTGGTTTCCTCGATCCCCGCTCTGCGTGCTCCGGTGGTCAAGCTCACCGGGGGCGATGAGAGCCCGGCCGCCGTGGCCTGCGCCGTCGAGTTCATCCTCGAAGGCCTTCATCTCTCCAAGCGTCTCAACAAGGAGGCCGTCGGGGCCCGTGCCACCTACCGTGGCCGCCTCGCGAGCTCATAGGGCCGACCTCACAACAGGTGGGACTTCCGGCTCGAACGGCAGAACGCCATCTGAGTCTTGAAATCGGCTCGTTGCCGCACCGATCGACCTTCTCCGGCGTTGAGGTCAATGGTCGTGAAGGGCATCGACGGTACGGCGTCGCGGTTCTCTCGCGGTGATTGCGCACCGTCGGGTCAGGAACGGATGCGAAGGTTCCTGAGGTGCTCGGGCATCTCGCCCACGACCGTCCTCAACGTCTCGCTCGAAGCGGCGGGCACGTCACAGGTCTGGGATTCCTGACCGGGCAAGGTCGTTTGATCTTTGCCCCGCAGGATCAGCCGGTAGCCCCATTCGGTCTCGATCGAGAGCGACTCGGCGATCTCCTCGACGACATCGAGCGTGACACCGTCGTCATCGGGATAGAGGTCTCGCACGTACCGGGGTGCGTAGACGCCGACGCCGGCGACGGTTCCCACCTGTTCCTGCTCGGGGTCGAGCCAGAAGTCCTCGTAGAGGAATGGAGCGGTCGACTCGCAACATCCCGTGCCGATGGTGACGGTCAGCCAGCCATGACGTGCGGTCCGGGCCTTCTCGACCACCTCGGCGGCTCGCTCGGTTGCGGTGACAAGCATGAGCCCATTGTAGAAGACTCTCCTCACGCAATGAGGAGGAACGTCATGGCTACCATTCCCGTGCTGCACGAGTTCGTCGTCTCCCAGTTGCAGGGCACCTTGACGACCGCTGGAAGCGACGAGTTCCTCCAGCCCGAGTTCTACGCCGCGCCGCTCGGCGATCCCGGGCTGTTGGGCCCCGATGCGGTGGCCTGGCAGGTGCATGCGGACTTTCCCGCGATGCTCATCGGTGGCATCAGTGCCCTGATGTTGCAGTCGCTGCACCCCGCCGCAATGGCGGGCGTGGTTGATCACTCCGACTACCAGAGCGACCCCATGAAGCGTTTCTGGCGAACGGCGTCGTTCATCGCGGTGACGACCTTCGGCTCGACCGAGCAGGCCGGCCACCTGATCGATCTGGTTCGCAGCCGACACGACCAGGTCAACGGCCTGGGTGCGGACGGCACCGCCTACGACGCCAACGTGACCCGCAATTCGGTGTTGTCGTACTTCGACGACGTGCGCGGCACGTTGCGGGCAACACCCGCGGCGCTCGACACGGTCGACTTCCTGCTCAAGCGCATCGAGCTGCCGTTTCACCAGCGCCCGGTCTACGCCATCGCCGCCCGGGCAGCGGTTGATCTGCTGCCGGTCTGGGCTCGGGACCTCCTCGGACTCCAACCCCGTGGTCTCAGGGACCAGATCACCGCCGCCGCCGCCCGCCCCCTCGCCTGGGGCTTCACCACGGCGTTGCGACAGGCCCTCGGCCCACCCGAGATCGCCATCGCCGCGCGGGCCCGGGCCCTCCGCTGACCGTTTGGGTCACGGTGCCGATCGCCGGCTCCCCGGTCACCACTCGAGCGCGAGCCGGCCCGGGGCGATGAAACCCCGGGCCGGCTCGGAAACGGTTGTGCGGCCGAACTACAGCGCGCTGCTCAACATGGCGTAGTGCATGTGACCACCACGGTCGGTCTGGGGGTTCACATGGACGTGCTTGATCTGACGGTAGGCGTTGTAGCCCTGGATGCCGAGCTCGCGGCCGATGCCCGACTGCTTGTAGCCGCCGAAGGGACGTTGCGACGACAACAGGTGGTAATCGTTGATCCACACGGTGCCCGTCTGCATGCCATGGGCAACCTTCTTGGCCCGATCGATGTCGGTCGACCAGACGCCGCCGCCGAGGCCGTAGATCGAGTCGTTGGCAATCGCCACGGCCTCTTCATCGCTGTCGAAGGGAATGACGCACAGTACGGGACCGAAGATCTCCTCCTGGGCGATCTTGGCCGAGTTCGGGACGCCGGCGAAGATCGTGGGCAGGTAGAACGCATCACGATCCAGGCCCTCGGCAAGGTTGTCGGGCTTGGAGCCACCACAGATCGGCTCGCCGACCTCCTCGCGCCCGAGAGCCACGTAACGCTCGACGGTCTCGACCTGCGAGCGTGACACCAGCGGCCCGAGGTCGGTGGCGAAGTCGAGCGGGTCGCCGATCACCATCTTGTTCGCCCGCTCGGCCAGCATGCCGATGAACTCGTCGTAGACGCTGCGGTGCACGAGCGCCCGGGTGCCCGACTCACAGACCTGGCCGTTGTGCATGAAGGTGCCGAACAGCACGCCCGCCGCCGCAACATCGAGATCGGCATCGGGCAACACGATGTTGGCCGATTTCCCGCCGAGCTCGAGGGTGACGGCCTTGACCGTGCCCGAGGCCAACTGCATGATCCGCTTGCCGACCTCGGTCGAGCCGGTGAACGCGGTCTTGTCGACCATGGGGTTCACGGCGAGCTCCTCGCCTGCGGTGGCCCCGGGGCCGGCGATGATGTTGACCACCCCCGGCGGAATCTCCGCCTCCTGCATGACCTCACCGAGCATGAGCGCCGTGATCGAGGTCAGCGACGCAGGCTTGATGACACAGGTGTTGCCTGCGGCGATCGATGGCGCGATCTTCCATGCAGCCATGATGAAGGGGAAGTTGAAGGGGATGATGCCCGTGGTGACGCCGTAGGGCTCGTAACGGATGTAGTTCTCCGAAGGCGGGAACGGCGAGCCGGGGAGCGCCTCGGTGTCCTCGCCCTCGGCGCAGGTGGCGTACCAGTTGTAGGCCTCGATGGCGCCGTTCACGTCCGCGAGTTGCGCCTTGCGCATGGTGCCGCCGCTGTCCTTCGACTCCATCTCGGCGAACTGCGCCGACTTCTGTCCGATCAGCTCGGCGATGCGGCGCACCTTCTCGGCGCGTTCCTTGCCCGACATCTTGGGCCAAGGTCCTTCGTCGAAGGCCTTGCGAGCCGCTTCCATGGCCTTGACGGCATCTTCCTTACCGGCTTTCGCCACGTCGCCGATCTTGGCGCCCGTCGCGGGATTGGTGGTGGGGAAGGTCTCCCCCGAGGCAGCCTCGGTGTATTCCCCGTTGATGAAGAGCTTGTAATCCGACATGGTTCCCTCCGCACGTTGTCGACTTTCGACGAGCGAAACGCTACTTCGATCAGCGCTCGTGCGCCCCTCCAAACGCTCGGGGGGATATCGGGCGCACGATGACCCCGAAAGTCGTAGCCTGGCGAGCATGACACGCGGGTTTCGCTACTCCCCCTGGGACGGCACCCAGGTCGGGTTCGACCTCGACGCCGACGCAGTGCTCTCGGAGATGACCGACGATCTGCTCTACCACGGTGATCTCCATGCGGCCCTCCGGCGGATGATGCAAAGTGGTTTCCGGGATCGTGACGGCAGCCGCGTGCAGGGCATGCGCGAGTTGCTCGAACAGGTTCGCAAGCGTCGGCGTGAGCAGCTCGATCGCTACGACCTCGGCGGCGTCTACGGCGAGATCTCGGAGCGTCTCGCCGAGGTGCTCGATCAGGAGCGTGCCGCCATCGATCAGCTCCAACAGGAGGCTCGTGACTCGGGTGACGACCGCCGCCGGGAGATCACCGAACAGGTCGCTGCCGAGAAGCACATCGAGCTCGATCTCCTTCCTCCGGACCTTGCCGGCCGGATCAAGGCGTTGGCCGGCTACGAGTTCACCTCCAGCGAGGCGCGTGAGGCCTTCGAAGCCCTGCTGGAGGAGCTCAAGGCCCAGGTCGCGCAATCCATGTTCAATCAGATGTCCGGCGCCATGGACAACATGAGCCCTGAGGATCTGGCCCGCATGAAGGACATGATGGCCGAGCTGAACCACATGATTGAGCAGCGCAATCGGGGCGAGGAGCCTGATTTCGACGGCTTCATGGAGCGCTTCGGCGACTTTTTCCCCGAGAACCCCCGCACCCTCGACGAGTTGCTCGAGGTCATGGCTCAGCGGATGGCGGCGATGCAGGCGATGCTCAACTCGATGACGCCCGAGCAGCGGGCACAGCTGCAGGACCTTTCCAACCAGTTGCTAGAGGACATGGATCTCCGTTGGCAGGTCGATCAGCTGGCGGGCAACCTGCGTGCAGCCTTTCCCGGCATGGGCTGGGACCGGCGTCATCATTTCCACGGCGACAACCCCATGGGCCTGGGTGACCTGGGCGAGGTCACGAACGAGATGGGCGAGCTCGATCAACTCGAGAACCTGATGCGATCGGCGGCGAACCCCGGGGCCTTGGCCGAGGTCGACCTCGAGGCGGCACGTCGCCTGTTGGGCGACGATGCCGCGCACAGCCTGAGCCAGTTGGCCGAGATGACCCGCACGTTGGAGGAAGCGGGCCTTGTCGAGCACCGGGACGGGCGTCTGGAGATGACGCCCCGGGCCATTCGCAAGATCGGCCAGAACGCGCTCGGCGAGCTCTTCAAGCGCCTTGACAAGGATGTGCTGGGTCGCCACGAGCTGGCGCGGATGGGCGTGGGCCACGAGCGGGCCTACGAGACGAGACCCTACGAGTTCGGTGACCCCTTCAATCTCGACATCCAGCAAACGGTCCGCAACGCCATCCGGCGCAGCGGCAAGGGCACGCCGGTGCGCCTGTTGCCCGAGGACTTCGAGGTCGAACAGACCGAGTTCGTCACCCGAGCGGCCACCGTGGTGATGCTCGACGTCTCGCTGTCGATGCCCATGCGCGAGAACTTCCTGCCGGCCAAGAAGGTAGCGATGGCGATGCACGCGCTGATCTCGAGCCAGTTCCCCCGGGACTTCGTGGGTTTCGTCTCCTTCTCCCGCATGGCCTACGAGTTCCGGCCCGAGGAGCTTCCCCGCGTGTCATGGGACTTCGACTACGGCACCAACATGCAACACGGTTTGATGCTGAGTCGAAAGATGCTCGAGCGCCAAACCGGCACCAAGCAGATCCTTATGATCACCGACGGCGAACCCACTGCCCATTTCGAGCCGGGCGCCGGCGAGCCGTTCTTCAACTACCCACCGGTGAAGGAGACCGTCGACGCGACGTTGCGCGAGGTCAACGCGTGTACCCGGGCGGGTATCCGCATCAACACCTTCATGCTCGATGCGGACCGAGGCCTCAAGGGCTTCGTCGAGAAGCTGACCAAGCTCAATGGCGGAAGGGCCTTCTTCACCACGCCCGAGACCCTCGGCGACTACGTTCTCGTCGACTTCATGGAACAGCGCACGAGCACCAGGGGCGCCGGGAGGCGCAGCGCCTGAGCTCTGTGGCGGGCCGGCACGTCCACCGACCCGGCTCGTGCTCAACCGGGCAGGCTCGTCGGCTTCGAGCTCAGGCGGGCGTGCAGGACTGTTGGTCCGGGCCACAGGCGAAGGCAGCGCTCTGTCCGTCGGCAAGGTTGAACAGCTCGCTGCGGGCGGTCCACTGCGAGGCCAGCGATACGCCGGTTTCGTCGGTGACGGGTGTTGTCTCGCCGCCGTTGCGCAGTCGGTAGGTTCCTGCCCCCAGGCCATCGAAGGCGAAGGGACTCGTGGCGCCGGTTTCGTAGCGTCCCACGGGGGTTCCGTCCTCGCGTTCGAGCACGACGTAGGCCATCGTGTTTCCCGCTGCCACATGGAGCATGCCGCTCACCCGGCCGGACGATCTCGGAACGGGGGCATCGGCCGTTGTCGCCGGAACAGCGGTGGTCGCGGTCGCCGTCGCCGGACGGGAGGGCGCCTCGGCGGTCACGGGTGGTTCCGACGCCGTCACTTCCGGCACAACCGTCGTGGTGGTTGTCGCGATCACCGACGTGTCGGCACGAACCTGCACCTGCATCCCCTGGTCGCCGGATGCGCAGGCGCCGAGGACCGAGGCCAGGAAGGCAGCTCCGGCCGCCGCCACGACCGGATGCCGTCCGCTCCTGCCAGGGAGAGATGACTGCTTGGGCCCAGGCTTCACAGGATCGAGGTTCGTCATGGTTGCATCATCTTCCTGCACACCCCCTTGCGCAAGACGTCGAGAGCGTCCATGATTTCACCTGTGTAATTACAAATTATGTAATTACACTGCTGCCTTTCTGGGTAGGAACACACCAGGAAGTTTGCCGAGAGGAGCGTGACCGTGGATCTATGGGCAGCAGGGAACGGTCAGCGAGAGGGCTGGCAGGACCAGGCCAACTGCATGGGTGTCGATCCCGACCTGTTTTTTCCCGAGCGGGGAGCCTCGACCCGGGAGGCCAAAGGTGTCTGCCAAGGCTGTGAGGTGCGTGAGGACTGTCTGGAGTACGCCTTGGCCAACTCCGAGAAGTTCGGCATTTGGGGTGG
>JACOTK010000143.1 GCA_016178435.1 Actinomycetota bacterium | reverse complement strand
GTTCATGAGCTCACCCGAAGCCGGCTTCGAGCTGCCCTTCGGACCCTCGATCATCAGCATGTACGCCCTCGCCGCGCAGCGCCACATGTACGAGTACGGTACGACCGGCGAACAGCTTGCCGAGATCAAGGTCGCCGCCTCGACCCATGCGCAGCACAACCCCAACGCCTTCATCCAAAAGGTCCTGACCATCGACGAGGTGCTGGAATCGCCCATGGTGGCCGAACCGCTGCATCGCCTCGACTGCTGCGTCATCACCGACGGTGGCGGCGCGCTGATCGTGGTATCCCCCGAGGTCGCCCGTGACCTCGACCGTCACTGCGTACGTGTGCTCGGACACGGCGAAGCGCCCAAGCACACGAACAACGGCCGCATCGATCTGACCCACACCGGCGCGGTGTGGTCGGGTCCGGCCGCCTTCGCCGAAGCAGGCGTGACGCCCAAGGACATCGACTACGCCTCGATCTACGACTCGTTCACCATCACCGTCCTCGAGACCATCGAGGACCTCGGCTTCTGCGAGAAGGGCAAGGGTGGAGCGTTCGTGAGTGACGGCGCCCTCCAGTCGCCCAACGGCGTCCTGCCGTTCAACACCGACGGTGGCGGGCTGTGCAACAACCACCCCGCCAATCGTGGTGGGATGACCAAGGTCCTCGAGGCGGTTCGCCAACTCCGTGGTGAGGCCTTCCCACCCGTCCAGGTCCCCGACTGTGAAATCGCCCTTGCCCACGGCACCGGGGGTTCCCTCGGCACCCGAATGGGCAGTGCCACCCTGATCCTTGGAAGGGAATACGCATGACCGCCCCACTGCCGAACATGGCACCGCCCATCAACCCCGATTCCAAGCCGTTCTGGGACGCAACAGCGGAGGACAGGTTGCTCCTCCCCCGGTGCGACCGGTGCTCAACGGTCATCTGGTACCCCCGCGAGTTCTGCCCCGCATGCGGGTCGCTCGATGTCTCCTGGTTCGAGGCATCCGGCAGGGGAAGCGTCTACAGCTTCTCGATCGTGCGCAAGGGCGAGAACATGTACACCGCCGCTGCTCCCTACGTGCTGGCTTATGTCGAGCTCGAGGAAGGTCCCCGCATCATGACCAACATCGTCGACTGCGAGGTCGAGGAGGTTGCCATCGGACAGGCGGTGTCGGTGGTCTTCCATGACACCGGACAGGGCCAGAAGCTTCCCCGATTCGCGCCGGTCTGACGGGAACCGCCCGGGCGCGCCGGGCTTGTCAGAACCCGGCTTTGACCTCGGGCGGGGGCTCGTTGAGCACCAACCAGTACAGCCGGAGCTGGTGGACCACCTCCACGAAATCATTGAAATCGATCGGCTTGCGGACGTAGCTGTTGGCGCCCAGCGCGTAGGCCTTGGCCAGGTCGTCCTCTTGGCGCGACGAGGTGAGGATGACCGTCGGCACATTGCGCGTGCGATCATGGGCACGCAGTTGGCGCAGCACCTCGAGACCACCCACCTTGGGCAGGCTCAGATCGAGCAGGATCAACGCCGGCAACATGGGGGGCCCGCCCATGGCCTCGACGTCAACGGCGCTCGGGAGGAGATGAGCGAGGGCCTGGGCCCCGTCGTTCACCACAACCAGGTCGTTGCCGATACGCCCGTCGCGCAACGCCCTGACGGTGAGCTCCACGTCGTCCTGATTGTCCTCGACAAGTAGAATCGGCCCTACGGTCATTGGTCAATCTCACTTTCACTCGGTACCTCCGCCAGCTGAAAGAACACGGTGGTCCCCTTCCCCAGCTCACTGGTCGCCCATACTCTGCCACCGTGGCGGGTGACGATGCGAGCCACAATGGCGAGCCCGATGCCGCTGCCCTCGAACTCCTGGGGCGTATGCAGTCGTTGAAACGGTTGGAACAGCTTGTCGACGTAGGTCATGTCGAAGCCGGCGCCGTTGTCATAAATGAAGAACACCTCATGCCCCTGATCATCAGGATCGGGCAGGGCGCCAAAATCGATGACGGCGATTTGTTCGTTCCCGGTGAACTTCAAGGCATTCTCAACCAGATTGTCCACCAGCACACGGACCAGGGTCGGATCACCGCGCACCACCAGACCGTCCTGGACGGTGACCTTCGCCGATCGGTCGGGCTCGGCGCCGACACGTTGGTCCACAACCTCGCGTGTGAGCCTGGTCAGGTCGATCGGTCGGATGTCCAGCACGGACCTCCCCACCTGGGCCAGGCCGAGCAGGTCGTCGATGAGCGTGCCCATACGCTCGGCTGCGGCCTGCACCCGGCCGAGGAGACGCCAACCCTCCTGGTCGAGCCGGTCTGCATGATCCACAGCGAGCAGTTGGGCAAATCCCGAGATCGCACGCAGAGGCGCGCGGAGATCGTGCGCGACCGAATAACTGAACGCCTCGAGCTCCTCGTTGGCGTTGGCCAACCCGCGGTTGACCCTTGCCAGTTCCGTGTTCAGGAGACTGAGCTCGGCGGTACGGGCTCGGACCCGCTCCTCGAGCACGACGTTCATCCGCGTAAGCTCTTCCTGCGCCACCACCCGATCGGTGATGTCGAACGCCACACCCTGCACGCCCAACAGCGCCCTCTCGGCGTCATACGCGGCACGCATGTGAACCCGTATCCATCCCCAGGAGTCGCCGGCCCTGAGCAGTTGGAGGTCGAATCCGACCGACGTCTCCAGACCCAGACATTCGGTCAAGGCGCCTTGCCACCGCGCCAGACCATCGGGAGTCAGACGCCCCAAACCCACCTGTGGATCTTCCAGGATGTCCTCGGGAGTCACACCCAGGAGCGCCTGGACCTGCCCGCTCATTTCCACGAAACCCTGCGTTTCCGGGTCGAGGAGGAACGTAACCGCCGGACCGGTTTCGGCCATGGTTCGCAGACGCCGCTCGGAGGTCTCGAGTCGTGACGCCCGATCCTGCAGGGAAGCGGTCATCGTCCTGAACGCCTCACCGAGCGTCCGCAACTCCCGCACCCCCTTGATCTCGCCCCCCAGTGCCTCCAACTCGCCTCCTGCCGTGCGCTCAACCCGGGTCTGGAGCACGTGAACAGGGCGCAGAACGACCAACTCGGCGCTTGCCAGCGAGATTCCGAGGACGATCGCCAGCCCGACGCTCAATGCCATCAGGGTCGCGTTCCGCACCTGGATGGCGTCGTGGTAGACCACCGAGACCGGCGACCCCACCACGACGAGGAATGACCGGCCGGCGCCCGGGACGGTCACCGAGGTGCTCGCGTACAGCCTGCGGACACCATCGATCCCTTCGACCTCAAACGATGGGGCGGCATCGGTCCGAGTCGCTGCTCGGAACACGGCCTGATCGGCCCGGTTCGTCCCCGCCGGCGAAGGGCCGGCGCCTGCGCGGGCCGCCACGCTCCCGACCCTGTCGTACACGGTTGCGGTCCAGGCGTGCGGGAGGGGCACCGACCCCAGAATCCCGGCGAGCTCCGCCGGCTCCACCGGGGCGAGTATCACGCCACGGAAGCGCTCGCCGTCCATCCATGGATAGGCAACCGGGAGCCGACGCAGCTGCCCGACCGCCCCCTCATCGAGGGTCAGGACCTGAAAGGCTCTGCGGTCACGTGCGGCGCGAAATGAGGCACGGTCGGCAAGATTGCGCGGCACTTCAGCGGGAATCGGGTTCTTCCAGCAACGGATGTCCCCATTGGGATCCACCACCAGCACATTGGTAACAGCGATGGAGCTCGTTGCCAGGCCATCCCTGAACCCATCGCAGTTCGCGGCGCCATCGATGCTCGTCACCGTGAGCACGGTTGACAACGAGGCGAGAACGCCCTCCGTCTTCGCAAGCCAGACGTCATAGCGAGTCCTGATCTGCCCTGCCGTCTCGGTCATCTCGGCCCGTGCCTGTTCGCGCTCGGCGTCGTAGCGGGAGGTCACGAAGAGGCCCGTCAACACGACCAGCGGCACCAATACAGCCGCAAGGACCCCGACGACTCGAGATCGCAATCCACCGCGATGTCGCAGCAATTTCAAGGAGCCTCCACCTCACGAAAAGGGCGGTCACGGATCATGAGCCCTGGACGGCGCTATCGGCGTTACGAACCCACCGAAGCCTCCAGGAGACGCTGCACAGGTTCAAGATTGAAGGGATGCCCGAGACCGTAGATCAGATGCTGCGCGCCTGCCCGGAGAAAGCCGTCGATGACCTCGTCGTTGACCTCACCCCCGAACGAGGCCGTGCGCTCGATGGCGCCCGGGTCGCGTCCGACCTTCGCACACCATCGATCGAGCACCTCGTTCTTGTGGGCATAGTCGACAGGTGGGCCGAAGCCGTTCCACATGTCCGCGTGCTCGGCGACGAGGCGCAGCGTGACCTTCTCCCCGCCACCACCGATCAGAATCGGCATTGGCCCGACGGGAGGGGGATTCAGCTTGGCCATGCGCGACCTGATGCGGGGCAGGGATGCCTCGAGGTCACGCAGGCGGCTCGGTCCCGTTCCGAACTCGTAGCCGAACTCCCGGTAATCACGCTCGAACCAACCGGCGCCGATGCCGAGAACTGCCCGGCCCTCGCTCAGGTGATCGACCGTGCGCGCCATGTCGGCCAACAACTCCGGGTTGCGATACGAGTTGCACGTCACCAGCGCACCGACCTGGGCGCTCGTCGTGTCACAGGCCATGGCGGAGAGCAACGACCAGCCCTCGAAGTGAGCGGCGTCGGGGTCGCCGTAGAGCGGGTAGAAGTGATCCCACACCCAGATGCTGTCGACACCCATGCGATCGGCCTCACGCCACGCATCCCGAAGCGATGCGACCGAGGTTGCCTGCGGATGGAGCTGAACCCCGACTCGAAAGCGTCCCACCCAGTGACCCTACCCGGGAGACCCGAGCTACATGCGCCGCAGGTTGGGGTCGTTTCGCGGCCACGGCGGCGAGGACGACAGGACAGCCCTCGCATGTGCAACGGAAACCCCGCCGGGACGCAGCACCACGGGGTCGAGGACAAGCGTCGACAACTCCTGCAGGTCATCACCAAGACAACTCACCCGCGCCAGCAACATCTCGAGCGCAGCGAGGTCCCCGCGCTCACGGCCGCGCTCACCGTTGAGATACGGCCAGCTACGGAGCGAATGGATCATCTCACCGGCATCCAGGTCCGTGAGCGGCAGGGCTCGATAGACGCGGTCGTTGATCAGCTCGGCAGCAGGGCCTGCGGTCGAAAGGCTCATGAGCGGGATCGACCTTGATGCCGTAGCAGTCCAGCAGGGCCACGACGTCCTCGTCATCGTCGGTCTCGGTCGTCGATGCGAGGGCGATCTCCACACAGCGGAACGCCGCTTCCCGGTCGATGTCCTCGGGCAGGACCACATCGCCCCTTGGTCGCCGACGGCGGTGGCCGTAGTCGCCTGCCCGGGCCAGGGCGAGCGCAGCGGACTCCGGTGAGGCAAAGGTTGGGACACCGCTCCTGGTCCCCAGCTCGTCGAGCTCCCGATCAGCCGGGGACACCAGGAAGTTCGCCACGACGGGCTTGCCTGCCCTGCGTCCGGCACGGGCCACCTCGGCTGCCACCTCACCCGTGGGACCGCCGCCGGCGGCCGCGTGGATGACCAGGGCGGCATCGACGTCATTGGCACCGAGAACCAGATCGAGCGCCCGACCGTAGTCACTCGGCGTGGCCGCCGCCGGCATCTCGATGGGGTTGCCCACCCTCGTCCCCTCCGGCAGGCCTGTCGTCAGCCGCGCCGTCGTCCCGCTCGACAACGGCGGCACCTGCAAGCCCACGCCTTCGCACGCATCGACCGCCAACAGGGCCGCACCGCCCGCACTGGCGACAACAGCCACCCGATGTCCATCGGGCAACGGCTGGCTCGTCAGCACCGAGGCGACGTCGAAGAGTTGCTGCAAGGTGTCGACGCGCAGCACCCCGGTCTGGCGGAACAGCGCGTCGAGCACCCCGTCGTCGGTCGCCCGGCCATCACGCATGATGCCGGCGTCACGGTGACGACGACCGGTCTTGACCACCACGATCGGCTTCACGCGGGACACTCGACGAGCCAGTCGGGTGAACTTGCGCGGGTTTCCGAAGGACTCCAGGTAGAGCAGCACCACATCGGTTCGCTCGTCGCCCTCCCAGTACTGCAGGAGGTCGTTTCCGCTCACGTCCGCCTTGTTGCCGACCGACACGAAACTCGACACGCCGAGGCCCAGCGATGCCATGGACTCGAGGATGGCCACCGACTGGGACACGAAGCCGACACCACCGGGCAGAGGTCGGTGGCCGTCGATGGTGGCATTCATCGAGACGGTCGCGTCGGTGTTGATGATGCCCATGCTGTTGGGGCCCACGACGCGCATCCCGTGGCGATGGGCCAGGGCGACCAGCTCACGCTCGGCTTCGGCGCCCTTCTCGCCCGTCTCCGCGAAGCCCCCCGAGATGATCACCAATCCCCGAACCCGCTTCCGTGCGCAATCGAGCACGACATCGGGGGCGACACCTGCGGGGACGACGACAACCGCAAGGTCGACGTCGTCGGGAATGTCCATCACGCTCGCGTACGCCCGCACGCTGGCGACATGAGAAGCTGTTGGGTGCACCGGGTACACCGGGCCGTTGAAACCGCCCTGCAGCAGGTTCCGAAACACCTCGTGTCCGACCGAACCGGGTGTGCGACTTGCGCCGATGACCGCGATCGACGAGGGACGCAGGAGGCGGGCAACCGAACGCGCCTCCGCTCGATGCTCGCGCCCCTCCTGGGCAACCAGCGCCTCGGGGGTCGTCTCGATCGGGAACTCGACAACGACCAGTCCGTCCTCGAAGCGGGTCCGCACCGCCCAACCCGCCGAGCGGAACACCCCGATCATCGGCTGATTGTCCGGAAGCGTCTCGGCGACAAAGCGGCTGATCCCCCGTTCACGCGCCGCGGCCGCCAGATGCTCGAGGAGAAGGGTGCCGAGACCTCTCCCCTGATGGGCATCCTCCACGACGAAGGCGACCTCGGCCTCGTCCGTTCCGGGAAGACGGTCGTAGCGGGCAACCGCGATCATGTCATCACCCAACATGGCGACCAGCGCCACCCGGTCATCGTGATCGACCACGGTGAAGCGCTCGACGTCACGAGCCGACAGGCGGGGGCGAGGTGAGAAGAACCGGTAGTGAATGGTCTCGGCCGAGAGCCGTTGATGCAGGTCCACCAGCCGGTCGGCATCCTCGGGCGTGATGGGCCGCATGAAGACGGTGCCACCGTCGACCAGGACGACGTTGGCTTCCCAGTGAGCCGGGTAGGGCATGGTATACGGCATTGCGAAGAGACTAGACCTCAGGGGTGCCCCCCGGAACCAACGGCATGGGATTCGCGCCGCCGGACTCAGGCCGCCGGATTCAGGCTGCCGGACTCAGGCAGGAACCACGGTGCGGGATTCAGGAGGGCGCGACACCCAACTCTTCGTCGGTCGGAGGGACCACCCCGGGCTGGTAGTGGACAAAGAGGTCGCCGATGAGATCGGCAAGGCCCTCGCTGCCCAGACCCTTGGACAGGTCCACGGTGACCACGTTGGCATAGATGTGCACATGATCGACGCCACCTCGCCCGAAGATGCGTCGGGCGACCTCGTCGGACAGCCGATCGCCGGTGGCGTCCTCGGGGCCGGCGTAGGACTGGTGGCCCATACCGGTCAGATTGCGGTTGGTCTCGAATCGCACGACGCCCGGTCGTGCGGCCGGCTTTTCGACAACGGTGATCGGCTGACCCATAGGACGGGCAGCGTACCAGGATGGGCCGTACACCGGCGATGTCCGCGATGGCTCGCCGGGCAGTCACTACGCTCGGGTCGATGAGTGTCGACCCGAGGCCAACGACACGTCCCCCCGTTCCCTGGCGCACGATCGCCGCGACGATCGCCATGGTCTGCGCCACCTTCCTGGTGATTCTGATCCTGCGGGAGATCTCCCGCGTGATCGTGTGGCTGCTGGTCGCAGGCTTTGCCGCAGTGGTCCTGGCTCCTGCGGTCGACGTGGCACAGAAACACCTGCGACTGCCCCGTGCGCCCGCCACCCTGCTCGTGTTCCTCGTGGTGCTCGGGGTTCTGGGCGGCATGCTCTACACCTTCGTCCGCCCGGTCGTCGACCAGGTCGACACCTTCCTCGACACGCTGCCCGCCGTTGTCGAGGATGCCCAGCAGGGTCGTGGAGCGATCGGTGAGCTGGTTGATCGGTACAACCTGAGCACCGTCATCGCCGAGAACCGCGACAAGATCCAGTCGCAGCTCACCACCGCCGGGTCACCCGCCCTCGGCGTGTTGCGGAGCATCTTCAACACCGTGCTCTCGACGATCACGATCGTGGTGCTCGCCTTCCTCCTGGTCCTTCGCGGACCACGACTCAGCGAGGCGATCCTCGCCCTGGTCGCTCCGCGCCACCGCGAACGGGCGCGACGCGTGGGAGCCGATGCCGCGAGGGCGATCAGTGGCTACATGTTCGGCAACCTGATGATCAGCGTTGTGGCAGGAACCGCCACCTACCTGCTCCTTCTCATCCTGGGTGTTCCCTATGCCGGGGTGATCGCCCTGTTCGTCGCGTTCGCCGACCTCATTCCCATGGTGGGCGCAACGCTCGGCGCGATCCCCACCGTTGGATTGTCCTTCCTGCACAGCACCTCGGCGGGCATCATCGCGTTGATCTTCTACATCGCGTACCAGCAGTTCGAAAACCATGTGCTCCAGGTGACGATCATGTCGCGGGCCGTCGACGTCAACCCGCTGACGGTCATGGTCAGCGTGCTGGTCGGCGTGGAGCTCTTCGGCTTCCTGGGCGCCCTGATGGCCATTCCCGCTGCGGGCACAGCCCAGGTGGTGCTCGGCGATCTCTACCGGGAGCTTCGAAGGGATGACGGCCTCGAAGACGAGGCTCGTGCCGCCGGGTAGAGGCGATGCCCGTCAGCGAGAGCTTCCGCGCTCAGCCGGTTTGCCGACGTTGGCTCAATCCTGAACATGATGTTCGACCCCCAACGATGTTCCCTCCTCGATGCTTGTTCAATCCAGGTCGATCTTGTCGCCGTTCGGATCGATCGGGTACCACATCGGCACCGACGCCCCGTTGACCTCGCCCGGGGCGGTGTCGCCGGTGTAGAAGTACAGCGGGTGACCGTTGTAGGCAACGTGGTCTGGAACCTGGCCGTTGAAGGTCGCCAACCTGGACATGTCGACGCCGGATTCGGAGGAAGGAGCCCCCGTGCTCGTGAGAGCCGGCCAGACCTTGGCGCAACCGCCCGTGCAGGCACTCTCCGTAGCCTGATCCTTCTCGAACAGATACAGGGTGCGGCCGTTTGCCCCAACGAGGAACTTGCCGAACTTGCCGTTCTCGGCCACCTTCACCGTCACGTCCACCGCAGCGGATGCGCCTTCCGTCGTCGAAATCGTCGTCGATCCGCCCTTCTCGTCGGTCTTGGTCGCCCCCGCGTCGTGCGAGTCGCTGGACCCGCATGAAGCCAGGGTCATGATGACGGCCACCCCCACCCCCGGGACCCATCTGTTTCGGACCCACCTGTTTCGGTTCACGAGCGCTCCTCTCCCTGACACTTGAAGGTTCAGAGATGAGGTACGGATGGCGGCGCCCGATGGATTGCCCTCGGAGCGGGCGGGCAATCGCCGCAGCGCTCGCCAACGGACATTTGGATGATCGACGGCGGACGAGTTTGCTGTTGCGGTGCACCGACGACGGCCTTCTCGTACGTCGCCAATCCCTGGTGACGCCGCGTCCGTAGTACCCGACGTGTGGAGCTCGTCCGATGAGGCGTTGTTGGCCGGAATGGCCGCCGGAGACCAGGAGGCTGCCACCGTCTTCGTGCGCCGATTCCAACGAAAGGTCTTCGGCCTGGCCCTCGGCATTCTCGGTGACAGGAGCCAGGCCTCCGACGCAGCCCAGGACGCCTTCGTGCGGTCCTGGCAGCATGCCGCCACCTACGACCCGCGACGAGGGTCGGTGACGACCTGGCTCCTGACGATCAGCCGCAACGTCGCGATCGACCGGCTGCGCATGAATCGCGCTCGGCCGATCGACTACCTCGACCTGGATTCGTTGCTCCTCGTGTCGAGCGAACCTCGTGCCGAGGACATCGCCGAACAAGCAGACGACACCCGGCGGGTGTTGGCCATCCTGGCGCAGCTTCCCCTCGAGCAACGGCGCGCGCTCGTGTTGGCGGCGATCGGTGGGCGCACCGCCCGCGAGATAGGTGAGATCGATGGGATCCCGCTGGGAACACGGGAACGGGCCATGGGCCTTGAACACCTTCGCGCCTGTCGCCCATGTCGAACAAGGGTTGCCGAGCTTGCCGAGGTGGTCGAGCTCCTCCAGCTCGCTGCCGCCGAGGCCGAGCCGCCGGCCGGCTTCGAGTCGGGAGTACTGCGTCGACTGACGCCCTCGGCGCCGGCGCCCCGCCACCGGCGACGTGTCCTGGCGACGATGGCGGCGGCCCTCGTGCTTCTTGTCGCCATCGGAGTGGGCCGTTGGAGTGCCGACACCACCGAGTCCCTGGCTGAGGCGACCATGGTCACGCCGGCAGGGGAAAACGTCGGAAGGGCATGGCGCTACGACGGGGCACCGTCGTGGCTGTTCGTCTCGATCCCGACATGGAGGAACGAGCGGACCGGCGCGCAGCCCGGAAACTACCGGCTCCAAATCGTCCTGGACGATGGTCGAACCATCGATCTCGGGGTCGGTGATCTCCTT
>JACOTK010000126.1 GCA_016178435.1 Actinomycetota bacterium | reverse complement strand
GTTGCTCGTGTTCCCTGATGCCGGAAGGCTGATCTCCCAGGCACTCACCATGGGCAGGGCTCGAACCGTCTGGCTGACCCAGGTGCGAACGGTTGCATTGGTGGATTCGCCCTCGGATGCCTTGTCGATCACCAGACGAACCATCACGTCCTCACGATCGAGCGCGGCAACCTCGCGGATCCTCTCTCGCAACTCGGTCGGATCAGACCACCGCAGGACCATCGTGACCACTCGCTCCGCAGCACCTTCGACCGGTGTCGGCGAAGGCTGCAGGGCCAGATCGCCGGAAACGAGCTTCGCCGAGGCCTCTCCGGCGGTGGCGACGGTCACCCCGACGCAGTCGCTCTCCTTCAGGCCCGCCAGTCGGCGTGCCTGAGGCTCCAGGGCCGCTACCAGCTCACGTTCCGCGTCGAGCAGCTTCGGCATCTGCTTGTCGATGTAGGGCTTGATCGGTGTCAACAAGCGGTTCTCGAACTCCACGATCGATGGCGTGGCGCTCTCCACCGCGGGACTGATCTGATCCAGAAAAGGCTGGATCATGGGAATGACGGGGAGGATCTTGGGCAGGAATGGACCGAGAAGCGGCAACAGGCCCAACACCAAGGGGGTGATCGGTCCGATCAGCGGCAGGATGGGCCCGGCCACGCGGAGCAATTGCGCGATCGGCAGCTGTGTCGAGCCCGAGGGCTCCCCGGACAGACAGGTTGCGAAATCCGGGAATGGCTCGTCGGGCTGGAGGCTCGCCAAAGGGACCGAGACGGGGCTCGTTGCCGGCTGCGCAACGTTGGTGGGGGTGGTGGTGGCGTCATCCGGTTGGACAACCGGCGCGCCACTCCTGCGCTGCGGTGCCGTGGTCGGCAACGGTGAGGGCACCGTGAACGGCGCCAGGGCAACGGGGGCCTGTTCGTCGAGCGGGGCGGTTCCCACCGGCTCATCCGGCTGGTACGGGGACCAACCGGCAGCTTGCCCGGCGTTCGCCAACTCCGGTGGTCGGCTGGGTGTCAGCGTGACGATCAAGCCGACCACCACCACCAGGGCAAGCAGTCCCACGTAGCGCCGGCTCCAATCCGCGGCCACACGCCGAACGAGCTGCGGCACCATCGACTCGCCCGTCACATCGGAGGGCGAGTCCACGGGAGTCCCGCCCACTCCGGGTGTGATCACGTCGATCGGCGAGGTCGAGTCGAGTCCACGGGGCGTCTTTCCTCTCATCGGAAGCACCCCATTTGGCCCGAACCCCAGGCGCTCGGGTCGTCAAAGGAGAAGAGCTTTCCGCCTTCACACGATCGCCAGGTTCCCAGCTTGCCGTTCCCGCTCTTGTTTGCCGTGTCCCAGAAGACCACGCCGACGGACTTGATCGGGGTGTGACGCCCGGGACCACCCTCCCAGTCGCCGAACTCGCCTCCCGGCAACGACGGCGGCATCGAGAACACCCCGTTGCGGAAGGTCTCGGGATTGAGGTTGGGCCCGGCCCCCTGAATGCCGGAGAAGACGTGGAGCAGGACCTCGTAGGCAGCCTGGTAGTACGGCGACGCTGGCTCGCCCTTCGGGTCGACCAGCTTGTAGGCCGCGTAGGCCTCCGACTGCGAGGGGGGCAACAGTGCCGGGCCGGGCGCCATGGCATGGGCCATCTGTTCCTGGTCGGTCACCTGTTGGATCGGGTCGAAGTCGTTCTGGAAGATCCATTCCGGGCGGTACGCCTGAGCGGTGGCCGCATTGGAGATGAAGATAGGCATCAGGGGATCGCAGAAGCAGATCACGGTCGTCACGCCGGATGCCTTCATCTGGGCGATGATGGAACTGGCATCCTGCTGGAGCGTCCCGACGTTCTCCGCATAGCTCGCCCGCTTGGCAACCTGCACGCCACACTGCGAGGCGAGACGATCCGCGATGTTGTTGGTGACCTGGAGCCAGGTCGGGAACTCCACACCCACCAGGCCGAACACCCGTTCCTTGCTCTGCAGTTCCGGGTCGCCCGCAAAAGCAGCGGGCATGCCTTTCATCCTCTGGCAGACCAGGTTGGCGACCCATTGCTCCCAGTTCTGTCCGCTCAGGAAGGTGTTGTACTGGTACGGGCTGTTCTTCTCGTACCAGTCCTGGGGGTTGAGCGGAAAGTCATAGGCAACGACGCCCTGCGACTGGAGCGCCTGAGCGAAGAACAACGAACCGGCGCTGGGGAACGTGACGTCGGCGAAGCCGCCGAGCTCTCGCGCGGTGATCCCATCGGCAGCGGCGGCCTGTTGACCCTGTCCGAGATCCTCGAGCAGGTAGTCGCCCTTGCCGTTGAACGCCTTCAGCTGGACCTTGCGACCGTAGAGCTCGTAGTTCCGGTTGAACAGGGCGATGAAGACGTTGAGGTCGTGCTCGTACTGCGCATCGCTGGGCGTTGCCTCACCGGCAATGGCCTGGATCGCCTGAGCCTGGCCACTGTTTTGTCGTCGGTACGTCAGGGTGATGGTCTCCGGCGTCACCCCCTGGCCGGTCGCCCCCCCGTTGTTGCCCTCGAAGCGGGGCACGCACATGGGTGAGTACCTGGTCCAGGGCACCTGACGCACCCCGGCTCCGCACGCAACGCCGCTGCGGGCCGTTCCCGTTGCTCCGGCGAGTGCCGACGTGGGCTTGGCGGGATCCGGTGCGGCTGCGCCGGGAGACACCGCCCTGGCCGGCGCGGTCGATCCCTGGGCGCCCCCGGCGGGGACCGATCCGGATGGCCCTGGAGCGGACGGCGCGCCCGTGCCGGACGTCGACGGCGCTCCGCCCGCTCCCGCCGGAACCGACCCGTTCGACCCGTTGGAGGTGCTCGAGCCGTTGGCCGAGACGGGGCCGGCACTCGTCGATGTCGTCAGCTCATCGTCGGGCGAGCGGAGTGCCACGATCGTCAACAGCAGAACCATGACGGCCGCAATGGGCAGGCTGCGACGCAGCACGGAGCCGAGGTAGTGGCGAACCATCCGCTCCACGTCGCGCTCAGGTGACGCGTTCATCGGGCGATCACCTTCAGGTCGGTGAGGCCACGCAGGAAGAAGTTGGGACCATAGCCGAGGTCTGTCGAGGGTTCAGCCAGGGTGAAGCTCTCGACACGATCCAACAGGAGCTCGAGCATGATGCGGGCCTCGAGGCGGGCCAGTGAGGCCCCGATGCAGTGGTGAATGCCGAAACCGAACGACAGGTTCCTCGAGGCATTGGCTCGCCTGATGTCAAAGAC
The DNA here is from genome assembly GCA_016178435.1 of Actinomycetota bacterium. Classification (GTDB taxonomy): domain Bacteria; phylum Actinomycetota; class Acidimicrobiia; order Acidimicrobiales; family CADCSY01; genus JACOTK01. The sequence continues at coordinate 1,259 of JACOTK010000126.1, read as the reverse complement.
ATCGGGGTTCTCGAACACGCCCGGGTCGCGGTTGGCGCCGGCGTTCATGGCAAAGACCATGTGTCCCGCCGGGATGTGCACACCGTCGATCTCGATCTCACTGGTCGCCAGCCGTGGAACGGCCTGTACCGGTGGGTCGAAGCGCAGCGCCTCCTCGACCGCGTTGGCGATCAGGCTTCGGTCCCCGCGAAGGATCGCATACTGCTCGGGGAACCGTGTGAACGCCAGGACCATATTGGCCAACAGATTCGTGGTGGTCTCGTTGCCCGCCACCAGCAAAAGGACACATGCGGCGAGGAGCTCGGCCTCACTCACCGTCCCGGACTCGTTGGCCTCGATCAACCTGCTGATCAGGTCATCCCCCGGGTGCTCGGTCCGAAACACGATCTGCGCCCGCAGATAGGCGACCAGCTCCTCGACCACCGAGCGATTGCGCTCGGTGTTCTCCGGATCGGCCATACCGTTGAACCCGATCACGGCGTCGGACCACTCCTTGAACTGATCACGATCGTCGGGAGGAACACCGAGCATCTCGGCGATCACGATGACCGGCAGTGGATAGGCCAGTTGAGCGACGATGTCGAAGGGCTCGCCCAATCGGAGCTCACCCAACAACTCCTCGGTGACGAGCCTGATGCGCTCGGTCATCGTGGACACGGCCCGAGTCGTGAACATGGGCGCCACGACCTGGCGGAGACGCTCGTGGGTGGGCGGATCGGAGAACAACATGGTGGGCGCCTGGAGCACCTCGCCGAGTTGGCCCAGTCCGATCCACTCCGAGGACAGGTGGGCGTGATCACGAAGCACCTGTTGCACCTCGTCGTACCCATTGGCCATCCACATGCCCAGCATCGGGTTCTGGAACACCATCGCTTCTTCGCGCAGTGCCCCGTAGACTCCGTATGGATCAGCACGAATCGCCGGATCAAAGATGTTGTAGTTCGGCGCGGTCAATGCGTTGGGCACCTGTTCCCCCTCGGGTAATCGCTTACTTACTTGTACACGCTGTGTGACGTTCGTCGCAAATAATGCTTTCGCCCCACTCGCGCCGCCGTCCACCCGTGGTGGTGTATTCCATCCCGGCGCCGGTGAGTCCTGCCGCCGCGGTGAACCGTTGACCGTCCGCGCCGACTATGCCGGCTCGCTCAGCGCGGTCGCCAGGCGGTCGAGGCCTGCCGCTCCCGGCACGGCGATGCGGACCGTGTCCAGGAGCCCGAAAGAGGCGCAGTCGCGCACGAGGACCCCTCGACAGGCCAGAC
>JACOTK010000125.1 GCA_016178435.1 Actinomycetota bacterium | reverse complement strand
GTTCAACTCGGTGTCGACCCCCGAAAGCCCGATCAGCAGGTCCGTGGGACGGTTGCTCTTCCGTCGGGAACCGGTACCAACGTGCGTGTCGCGGTGTTCGCGGCGGGCGAGGCGGCGAGCGACGCGCGCGCTGCGGGAGCCGATCATGTGGGTTCCGACGATCTCATCGCAGCGGTCGAAGGCGGCATGCTCGACTTCGACGTCGCCATCGCGACGCCGGATCTGATGGCCCAGGTGGCCAAGTTGGGTCGTGCCCTGGGACCTCGCGGTCTCATGCCGAACCCCAAGACCGGTACCGTTACCATGGATGTCGGCAAGGCGGTCACCGAGTTCAAGGGTGGTCGCGTCGAGTACCGGACCGAGCGACAGGGCGCCAACGTCCACGTCCCGATCGGAAAGGTGAGCTTCGAGATATCGGCGCTTCAGGCGAACGCCCATGCGGTGATGGATGAGCTGGTTCGAGCGAAGCCATCCGGCGCCAAGGGCCGCTATGTCAAGCGCATTGCCCTGTCGTCCACCATGGGACCCGGCGTTCGGGTCGATCCGGCTCGGGTCAAGGTCGTCGCACCTTCCTGACCTGCATGTGGCAGTTCGGCGATCGAGGCGCTAGCCTGCCTGCACAACCAATAGTTCATTCACCGCAGACATCATGGTGCGACGCCGCTACTCGGCATCGCTGAAAGGGCTTCGGCCCGCCTGACGAGGTGAACTCCGAGCAAGACCCAGGGGTTCACGTTTGCGTGAGCCCCTTTTTCATGTTCCTGCTCGTTTGACAACGGGCTTCTCGACTCTGAGGTTTGTATGGAGACCACAACGATTGACCGCCCCGAGGCGAGAGAGCCGAGGCCGGAGAAGGTCGCGGTCGTGCGAGAGGTGCGAGAGCGCTTCTCGTCTGCCGGCGCGGTCATGCTCACCGAGTACCGCGGTCTCAAGGTCGGCGAGCTTGCCGATCTGCGTCGTTCGCTGCAACAGGCCGGCGGCGACTACAAGATTTACAAGAACACGCTGGTTCGCCGCGCGGTGAGTGACCTCGCCATCGAAGGCGTCGAAGAGCTTCTCGTCGGACCCACCGCCCTGGCCTTCGTCGAAGGCGACGCCGTGGGCGTTGCGCGGGCGCTCCGTGATTTCGCAAAGGGCAATCCTGCGCTTGTGCTCAAGGGCGGCATTCTGGGCGACAAGCTCCTGTCGGCCAACGATGTCCGAACCCTGGCCGACATTCCTCCTCGCGAGGTGCTGCTGGCCCGCCTCGCCGGTGGCATCGCTGCTCCGATGCAACAGTTCGCAGGGCTGCTCCAAGCGCTTCCGCGCAACCTTGCCTACGGCCTGAAGGCGCTGATCGACCAGGGCGGTGCCCTCGGCGCCCCCGTTGCCGAGCAGGCCATCGAGCCCGAAGTGGTTTCCGATGCGATCGAGGCAACCCCCACCCCCGAAGCTGCAGACGCAGCCGAGGTGCCCACCCCCGAGGCTGCAGACGCAGCCGAGGTGCCCACCCCCGAGGCTGCAGACGCAGCCGAGGTTGTTTCCGACGAGTCGCCCGAGGAGGCGTAGTTACCATGTCAACGAAGGAAGAGATCCTCGAAGCGATCTCGAACATGACCGTGCTCGAACTTTCCGAGCTTCTGAAGGACTTCGAGGAGAAGTTCGGCGTTACGGCTGCGGCGCCGGTCGCTGTTGCCGGCATGGCTCCTGCTGCCGCCGGTGGTGGAGGCGAGGCTGCGGCCGAGGAGCAGAGTGAGTTCGACGTGATTCTCACCGCTGCCGGTGACAAGAAGATTCAGGTCATCAAGGAAGTGCGGACGCTGACGAACCTGGGCCTCAAGGAGGCCAAGGATCTGGTTGACGGCGCGCCCAAGCCCGTTCTCGAGAAGGTTTCGAAGGAAGACGCCGAGAAGGCCAAGGCTGCGCTTGAAGCCGCCGGTGGTTCTGTCGAGGTCAAGTAGTCTCGTCTTGATCGAATCGTGATGAAGGCGGGCTTTGCTTGCCTTCATCACGATTCATGACATCCGAGTCCTTTCAGTTGCATACTGCCGTCCTGCTTGATAGGATCATTCGTTGCCGTGCTCGCGCCTTGCTCGTTTTCGACCTTGACAACTGCTCGTGCGCGCGCGCATTCGTGCCCTGCCCGCCCTCTCTTGAGGAGCCGCTTTGCTTGCTCGCCCTGCCGATCGGGATCGTTATTCTTTTGCCAATCTTGAAGAGGTTCTGTCTCTCCCCGATCTCATAGCCATCCAACGGGAATCATTCGAATGGTTCCTCCAGCATGGATTGGCGGAGACCTTCTCCGACATCAGCCCCATTGAGGACTTCAGCGGGGCGCTTCGCCTCGAGTTGGAGTTCGACCCCAACGATGAGGACCTGCGGCCGCCGCCGAAGTTCACCGTTGAGGAGTGCAAAGAGAAGGACATGACCTATTCCGCACCGGTGTTCGTGCGCGCTCGCTTCATGAACGCCACGACCGGTGAGATCAAGGAACAGACCGTGTTCATGGGCGACTTCCCCATGATGACCCCCAAGGGAACGTTCATCATCAACGGCACGGAGCGCGTGGTCGTCTCCCAACTCGTGCGCAGCCCCGGAGTGATCTTCCAGCCAGGTGAGAGGTTCCGCCTTCGCAACCTTGCGAAGCATCAGCTCGTCACGGGCACCATCCATCCCTACCGCGGTGAGTGGATCGAGTTCGACGTCGAGCAGAAGCCCGGCAAGGACGTCACCGCCGGTACCCGTGTTGCCCGGAAACGTCGCATCAGCCTGTTCGTTCTACTGCGAGCACTCGGCTACGACGAGGAGCAGGCCCCCGGATTCCTCGACCAGCTGGTACGTCATTTCGATTTCCTCGAGGGCCAGTGGGAAAAGGATCGCCTTCTGGCGCCCACGCAGGACGAAGCGCTGGTCGAGATCTACAAGCGGGCACGTCCGGGTGAGCCGCCGGCCGTGGAGGCCGCCCGGAACTATTTCGAGAACGCCTTCTTCAACGCGAAGCGTTACGACCTGAGCAGGGTCGGTCGTTACAAGCTCAATCGCAAGCTGGGCCCCGAGATCGAACGCATCAGCACGCTCTTCAATCTTCCCGACCTCGACCGTCCGGAGATCGACCAGGCGACGTTGGCCCGTTCGGAGATCCTGGCGGCCTGCACCTATCTCCTGCACCTCACGGCGGCCGAGCCGGGCTACCGGCTCGACGATCAGGACCACTTCGCCAATCGCCGTATCCGTTCGGTCGGCGAATTGATCCAGAACCAGGTTCGCATCGGCCTCTCCCGGATGGAGCGGGTGGTGCGAGAGCGCATGACGACCCAGGATGTCGAGGCAATCACGCCTCAAACCTTGATCAACATCCGTCCTGTGGTCGCGGCGATCAAGGAGTTCTTCGGCACCAGCCAACTTTCCCAGTTCATGGACCAGGTGAACCCGCTCTCGGGCCTGACCCATCGTCGTCGCCTCTCGGCGCTCGGACCGGGCGGTCTGTCGCGCGAGCGCGCCGGCTTCGAGGTGCGAGACGTCCACTTCTCGCACTACGGACGCATGTGTCCGATCGAGACGCCGGAAGGTCCCAACATCGGTCTGATCGGGGCGCTTTCCACCTTTGCCCGGGTGAACGAGTTCGGTTTCATCGAGTCGCCGTACCGCAAGGTCGTCGAGGGCAGGGTGACCAACGAGATCGTTTATCTCGCCGCCGACGAGGAAGAGGAGTATGTCGTCGCTCAGGCCAACGTCCCGCTCGACGCGGATGGTCGCTTCCTCGACGCGAAGGTCCTGGTGCGTCGCAGTCCCCAGGCTGCCTCGCTGTCGGAGTTGAAGCTCCAGCTCGAGCGCGACGTCTTCTTCGGCGCGACCACCGAGATCAGCTCCGTGCCTCCCGATGAGGTGCAGCTCATGGACGTCTCGCCCAAGCAGATCGTCTCGGTTGCCACGGCGCTCATTCCATTTCTCGAGCATGACGATGCAAACCGCGCCCTGATGGGCGCCAACATGCAGCGCCAGGCGGTGCCGCTGCTCAAGGCCGAGGCCCCCTATGTGGGCACCGGCGTCGAGGCACGCGCTGCACGTGACGGTGGTGAGATCATCCTTGCCGACGGTGACGGCGTGGTCACCGAGGTTTCGGGCGACTCGATCGTGATCGAGTACGACGGAAAGGTCGGCCTCAAGGGGCGCAAGGTCTATCGCCTGTCGAAGTTCCGCCGTTCCAACCAGGACACGTGCATCAACCAACGTCCAAGGGTGGTCACCGGCCAACGGGTGTCGCTGGGCGATCTCGTCGCCGACGGCCCCTCGACGGACCATGGCGAACTGGCGCTCGGCAAGAACCTCCTGGTGGCCTACCTCCCCTGGGAGGGTTACAACTTCGAGGACGCGATCATCCTGTCGGAACGCCTGGTGAGCGACGACGTCCTGACGTCGATCCACATCAAGAGCCATGAAGTCGACGCACGCGACACCAAGCTCGGCCCCGAGGAGATCACCCGGGACATTCCCAATCTCTCCGAGGAGATCCTCAAGGATCTCGACGAACGCGGCATCATTCGCGTGGGTGCCGAGGTCGGACCTGGTGACGTGCTCGTGGGCAAGGTCACGCCAAAGGGCGAGACCGAGCTCACCCCTGAGGAACGCCTGCTTCGCGCGATCTTCGGCGAGAAGGCACGCGAGGTGCGCGACACCAGCCTCAAGGTGCCGCACGGTGAGTCGGGCAAGGTCATCGACGTCAAGGTGTTCAGCCGAGACGAGAGCCATGAGCTTCCGCCCGGCGTGAACCAGCTTGTTCGTGTCTACGTCGGTCAGAAGCGCAAGATCTCCGTCGGCGACAAGCTCGCCGGCCGTCACGGCAACAAGGGTGTGATCTCCAAGATCCTCCCCGTCGAGGACATGCCCTTCATGGAGGACGGCACCCCCGTCGACATCATCCTCAACCCACTCGGCGTGCCGAGCCGCATGAACGTCGGTCAGGTTCTGGAGGCCCATCTGGGGTATGCCGCCCGGTGGGGCTGGGATCACAACGGATCGACGGTGGGTACGCCGGCGATCTCGGGAACCGAGACGAAGACCCGGCCGAACACCGATCCTGCGGTCTTCGTCTCGACGCCGGTGTTCGACGGCGCCCACTGGGACGAGGCGGAGGACGCCGGAGCACATCCGACGATCCGCAACATCTTCGAGAACCTGCATCCGGATGCCGCCGAGCCCGAGTACGGGGTCGCCGGCCGCCTGATCGGCGCCGACGGCAAGGCCACCCTGTACAACGGCCGAACCGGTGATGTGTACGACAATCCCGTCACGGTCGGCTACGTGTACATCCTGAAGCTCGCTCACCTCGTGGACGACAAGATTCACGCTCGGTCGACCGGTCCGTACTCGATGATCACCCAACAGCCCCTGGGCGGCAAGGCCCAGTTCGGTGGTCAGCGGTTCGGTGAGATGGAGGTTTGGGCACTGGAGGCCTACGGCGCCGCCTACTGCCTGCAGGAGTTGCTCACCATCAAGTCCGACGATGTGCTCGGCCGCGTGAAGGTCTACGAGTCCATCGTCAAGGGCGAGAACATCTCCGAGCCCGGTATTCCCGAGAGCTTCAAGGTGCTGATCAAGGAGATGCAGGCTCTCTGTCTCAACGTCGAGGTGCTCGCCACCTCGGGTGAGGAGATCGAGATGCGAGAGCTTGACGAGGATGTGTTCCGAGCGGCTGAGGAGTTGGGTATCGATCTGAGCCGTCCCGAGCGTGGCAGTGATGAAGAAGATGAACGACGGAGGGAGAGGGTCTGATGCTCGACGTCAACGATTTCGATCAACTGCGCATCGGTCTGGCGACAGCCGATTCCATTCGAACGTGGTCCAACGGCGAGGTGAAGAAGCCCGAGACCATCAACTACCGCACGTTGAAGCCGGAGAAGGACGGCCTCTTCTGCGAGAAGATCTTCGGTCCCACCAAGGACTGGGAGTGCTACTGCGGCAAGTACAAGCGAGTTCGTTTCAAGGGCATCATCTGTGAGCGTTGTGGCGTCGAGGTCACTCGCTCCAAGGTTCGGCGTGACCGCATGGGCCACATCGAGTTGGCGGCCCCGGTGGTCCACATCTGGTACCTCCGCGGTACGCGTTCCTGGTTGGCCTACCTGCTCGCGGGCATTACGCCTCGTGAGGAGCTGAAGGCCAAGCAGCTCGAGAAGGTGATCTATTTCGCTGCGAATCTCGTCACGTGGGTTGACGAGGAGCGCCGTCACGAGGAGCTTCCCAACCTCGAAGCCGAGTTGGGCGAGGAGTTGGACGAGATCGCCAAGCAGCGTGATCTCGACATCGACCGCAAGTACAAGCAGCTCGAGGAGGAGCTTTCGGCCCTCGAGGCCGATGGTGCTCGCGAGGCGGATGTGAAGGCTCGCCAGAAGCTCGCCGAACGCGACATCGCCAACGTGCGCGAGCGCGCGGATGGTGAGATCGAGTTGGTGCGTCGTGCATTCGACGAGTTCCGTGATCTGCACGCCCGCAAGATCATCGAAGACGAGATGTTGTGGCGCGAGCTGGTTGACCGCTACGGCGAGTACTTCGAGGGAGGCATGGGCGCAGAGGTCCTCGCCCGCCTCATCGAGCGCATCGACTTCGACGAGGAGGAGATCAAGCTCCGTGAGGCGATCGAGCCCAAGGACGGCCAGAAGCCTCTGTCGGCGCAGCGTCGTCAGAAGGCCATCAAGCGGCTGAAGATCGTCTCGGCCTTCAACCGTCGTGACGAGCACGGCCGTCGTGTGAACAATCCCCGTGCGATGATCCTCGACGTGGTGCCGGTGATTCCCCCGGATCTGCGACCCATGGTGCAACTCGACGGCGGTCGGTTCGCGACATCCGACCTCAACGATCTCTATCGCAGGGTCATCAACCGCAACAGCCGCCTGAAGCGACTGCTCGATCTCGGTGCCCCGGGCATCATCGTCAACAACGAGAAGCGCATGCTTCAGGAAGCGGTTGATGCGCTGTTCGACAACGGTCGTCGTGGACGACCGGTGACGGGTCCGGGCAACCGTCCGTTGAAGTCGCTCTCGGACATGCTCAAGGGCAAGCAGGGACGATTCCGCCAGAACCTCCTGGGCAAGCGCGTCGACTACTCCGGTCGATCGGTCATCGTGGTCGGCCCCACCCTCAAGTTGCACCAGTGTGGGCTGCCCAAGCTGATGGCGCTCGAGTTGTTCAAGCCCTTCGTGATGAAGCGCCTTGTCGATGCCGAGCTTGCGCAGAACATCAAGTCGGCCAAGCGGATGGTTGAGCGTCGTCGTCCTCAGGTGTGGGACGTTCTCGAAGACGTCATCCGTGAGCATCCGGTTCTGTTGAACCGTGCGCCGACGTTGCACCGTCTGGGTATCCAGGCGTTCGAGCCCGTCCTGGTTGAGGGCAAGGCAATCCAGATCCACCCCTTGGTCTGCACCGCCTTCAACGCCGACTTCGACGGGGACCAGATGGCCGTGCACCTGCCCCTGTCGGCAGAGGCTCAGGCCGAGTCGCGGGTGCTGATGCTCTCGTCGAACAACATCCTGTCGCCGTCGAACGGTCGACCGATCATCACCCCGACCAAGGACATGGTTCTCGGTTGCTACTACCTCACCCTCATGAACGAGGAGGCCAAAGGCGCCGGACTCGTGTTCCGTCATCTCCATGAGGTGGAACGCGCCTACGATGAGGGCGTCATCGCATTGCACGCGCCGATCGAGGTGCGTCATCCCGAGTTGCGTGACGAAGCCGCGAGCAATGGGCATGCGGTGTACTCGAAGACCACCGCCGGTCGCCTCTTCTTCAACCGGGCGCTCCCGGAGGGCTTCGGCTTTGTCAATGACGTGATCGGCAAGAAGACCACGAACGTCGGAACCATCGTCGAGTTGCTGTCGGACAACTACCCCAAGGGTGTGGTGGCCGACAGTGTCGACGCGATCAAGAACGTGGCATTCCGCTACGCGACGCAGTCGGGTCTGACCTTCTCCATCGACGACGTGCGGACGCCGGCCGAGAAGCGCTCCATCCTCGACCGTTACGAGAAGGAAGCCGACAAGGTCGAGGGCCAGTTCAAGCGGGGCATCATCACCGATGGCGAGCGGCGTCAGAAGGAAGTCGAGATCTGGACGAGCGCCACGAGCGAGGTCGAAGCGGCCATGCGCGTCACGATGGACTCGGACACCTTCAATCCGATCGAGATGATGGTGAGCTCCGGCGCCCGAGGCAACATCCTCCAGATCCGCCAGATCGCCGGCATGCGAGGGTTGGTGACCAACCCTCGAGGTGACTTCATTCCTCGACCGATCAAGTCGAACTTCCGTGAAGGCCTGTCGATGCTGGAGTACTTCATCGCCACGCCCGGCGCCCGCAAGGGCCTTGTCGACACGGCGCTGCGAACAGCGGACTCCGGTTACCTCACCCGTCGACTGGTCGATGTCGCCCAGGAGTTGATCATTCGCGAGGAGGACTGCGGGGCGACCCGTGGCATCTGGATCGAGAACGTCGAACCCGACACCGCTGCTCGTCGAACCTATTTGGAGGCCCGTCTGGACGGACGGGTGCTGCTCGAAGCCGTGACGCTTCAGGACGGCACGACCCTGGCCTCCAATCACATGCTCACCCCCGAAGATCTCGTCGCCTTGCGTGACGACACCACCATCTCGCGTGTTCGGGTGCGATCGGTGCTGACGTGTGATGCCGAGCAGGGCATTTGCGCAGCATGTTACGGCCGATCGCTTGCGACCGGTCGCCATATCGAGCTCGGTGAGGCGGTGGGCGTCATTGCCGCCCAGTCCATCGGCGAGCCCGGTACGCAGCTCACCATGCGTACGTTCCACACCGGTGGTGTCGCCGGCGCCTCGGGTGACATCGCGGGCGGCCTTCCTCGTGTGGTCGAGCTGTTCGAGGCCCGCAGCCCGCGGGGAAAGGCGACCCTTGCCCGGAGCTCGGGTGTCGTCAGGGTTTCCGACGACGAGGGCCGCGGTCGCACGATCACCATTGCGGGCGACGACGGTGAGGAAGATGCCTACACGGTGGCAAGTCCGAGCCGCCTTGAGGTCAGCGACGGTCAAGAGGTGCAAGCCGGTGACGCGCTGGTCGAGGGTCCCCGTGACCCCAAGGAGCTGCTCGAGATCAAGGGCGTTCGCGAGACTCAGAACTACCTCGTGAACCAGGTGCAGCGGGTCTATCGCGACCAGGGCGTTTCGATCCACGACAAGCACATCGAGCTCATCGTTCGTCAGATGACCCGGCGGGTCGCGGTGCAGGAGCCCGGTTCGTCGACCTTCCTTCCCGGCGAGCGCGTCGATTCACGTGCCTATGCCGAGGTCAATCGGAAGCTCGTTCAGGAGGGCAGCACGCCGGCCGAGGGTCGTCCCGAGCTGATGGGCATCACCAAGGCGTCACTGGCAACCGAGTCGTGGCTCTCCGCTGCGTCGTTCCAGGAGACCACCCGGGTTCTCACCGAAGCGGCCATCGAATCGCGTTCCGATTCGCTGCTCGGCCTGAAGGAGAACATCATCATCGGCAAGCTCATCCCTGCCGGAACCGGCATGGAGCGCTATCGCCAGTTCAAGACACTCGCTCCCGACTACGAGCCTCTCCAATTCTGGACCTCGGAGGAAGAGGGCGAGCACGACCTTGCGTCCTGGCTGGCGACGCAGGGTGGTGAGGAAGCCGACATCCCGGTTCCATCCGAAGACCTGGCATGACCTCGTCGACGGCTGTTTGCCGTTTCATCTCCCGGCCCCTAGAATTGCCAGCCGCATCTCGCGCGCCGGCTGTTTCGGGTGCTGAGAGTTTCCGTTCGCAACACCCGAAGTAAGGACACCCGTGCCCACTATCCAGCAGCTCGTCCGAAAAGGCCGGCAGTCAAAACCGGCCAAGGGCAAGACCGCCGCCCTCAAGGGCGCTCCCCAGCGCCGTGGTGTGTGCACCCGCGTGTACACGAACACGCCCAAGAAGCCGAACTCCGCACTGCGCAAGGTCGCCCGTGTGCGGCTTTCCAGCGGTGTCGAGATCACTGCCTACATTCCGGGCGAGGGCCACAATCTTCAGGAGCACTCCATCGTCCTGGTGCGTGGTGGTCGCGTGAAGGATCTTCCCGGCGTTCGGTACAAGGTCATTCGCGGAACGCTCGACTCCGCCGGTGTTCGCGATCGCAAACAGGCCCGCAGCCGCTACGGCTCGAAGAAGGAAAGCTGATATGCCTCGCAAGGGTCCTGCTCCCCGCCGAGATCTCATGCCCGATCCCATCTACCGGTCCGTTCTCGTCACCCAGATCGTGAACAAGGTGCTCCAGCGCGGAAAGCGCACGTTGGCCGAGAGCATCGTCTACGACGCCATGGAGATCTTGAAGGAGAAGACCGACGGCGAGGCTCTCGCCACCGTCAAGAGGGCGATCGAAAATCTGAAGCCGGCTCTCGAGGTTCGGAGCCGCCGTGTGGGCGGTACCACGTATCAGGTTCCTGTCGAGGTTCGTCCCCGCCGTGCCAACACGTTGGCCATTCGCTGGGTTGTCGGGTATGCCCGCCAGCGTCGGGAGAAGACCATGGCCGAGCGCCTCGCCAATGAGTTGCTCGATGCCGCAAACGGCATCGGCACCAGCATGAAGCGTCGTGAAGATCTGCAGAAGATGGCTGAATCCAACAAGGCTTTCGCCCACTACCGCTGGTAATTCGCAACCAACGGGCCCGCCCGCACCTTGCGCCATCTTTGGGAAATTGTTTGATAGACAGGAATCCGCGCATTCGTGCACAAGGATCTTGCCCGGCTCGGTTCGAAATGCTGATGTTCGTTCCGAAGGAGAATCATGGCTGACGGCCCCACCATCCGAGAGTTTCCACTCGCCCGCACCCGGAACATCGGGATCATGGCTCACATCGACGCGGGTAAAACCACGACGACCGAGCGGATCCTCTACTACACCGGGCGCAGCTACAAGATCGGCGAGGTTCACGAGGGTGCAGCCGTCATGGACTGGATGATCCAGGAACAAGAGCGCGGCATCACCATCACCTCGGCTGCCACGACGTGCCAGTGGAACGACCACTGGATCAACATCATCGACACCCCCGGCCACGTCGACTTCACCGTCGAGGTCGAACGAAGCCTCCGAGTGCTCGACGGAGCGGTGGCGGTCTTTGACGCGGTTTCGGGCGTCGAGCCTCAGTCCGAGACGGTCTGGCGTCAGGCCAACAAGTACAACGTCCCCCGCATCTGTTTCATCAACAAGATGGACCGCATCGGCGCCGATTTCTATGCAGCCGTTGCTTCCATCGAGGATCGCCTCCAGGCACCGGTCGCGGTGATCCAAATTCCCATCGGGGCCGAGGGGCATTTCACCGGCGTCGTCGACCTGTTGAACATGAAGGCCCTGATCTGGCCCGACCTGGAGGGCAAGAAGGGCGAGGAATGGGAAGTCGCCGACATCCCCGCCGATCTCGTTGACGATGCGGAGACGTGGCGTCATCAGCTCATTGATCGCGTCTCGAGTTTCGACGACGGGATCCTCGAGAAGTATGCGGGTGATGAGGAGATCACCGCTGCCGATCTGCGACGCGCCCTGCGTACGGGCACGATCGCCAATCACTGCGTACCGGTGCTGTGCGGCTCGGCCTTCAAGAACAAGGGCGTGCAGCCCATGCTCGATGCCGTTGTTGACTACCTGCCGAGCCCTCTCGACCTGCCACCCGTCAAGGGTATGGATCCCAAGGGTTTGGAGGAGCTCGAGCGACCGGCCGACGACAGTGCCCCGTTCGCGGCGCTGGCCTTCAAGATCATGAGCGATCCCCATGTCGGCAAGCTCACGTACTTCCGTGTGTATTCGGGCAAGCTCGCTTCCGGTTCGTACGTGTACAACTCGACGAAGGACAAGAAGGAGCGCATCGGTCGCCTCCTGCAGATGCATGCGAACCACCGCGAGGACAAGGATTCCGTGTTCGCCGGCGACATCGTTGCCGCCATCGGCCTGAAGAACACCACCACCGGCGACACGCTTTGTGATCCGGACAAGCCCGTTGTCCTCGAGTCGATCGAGTTTCCCGCTCCGGTCATCCACGTGGCTGTCGAACCCAAGACGAAATCCGATCAGGACAAGCTTTCCAAGGCGCTGCAGGCCCTGTCCGAGGAGGACCCCACCTTCCAGGTGCGTACCGATGAGGAGACCGGCCAGACGGTCATCTCCGGTCAGGGTGAATTGCACCTGGAGGTCATCGTTGACCGCATGCTTCGTGAGTTCAATGTCGACGCCACCGTGGGCAAGCCCCAGGTGGCCTACCGTGAGACCATCACCTCGAAAGTCGAGAACGTCGTCTACCGTCACGTCAAGCAGACGGGTGGTTCGGGTCAGTTTGCCCACGTGGTCATCACCTTGGAGCCCACGGGCCCCGGCGGTGGCTACGAGTTCGTCGACAAGATCACCGGCGGCCGCATTCCACGGGAGTTCATCCCAGCCGTGGATCAAGGCATCCAACAGACCCTCGACTCCGGCGTTCTCGCCGGCTATCCGGTTGTCGATGTCCGGGCAATTCTCGTCGACGGGTCGAGCCACGACGTCGACTCGTCCGAGATGGCCTTCAAGATCGCCGGTTCCATGGCCTTCAAGGAAGCGGCGCGCAAAGCTTCCCCGGCCCTCCTCGAGCCCATCATGGCTGTCGAGGTAGCGACTCCCGAGGATTACATGGGCGATGTGTTCGGTGACCTCAACGCACGTCGAGGGAAGGTCGAGAACAGCGAGCAGCGCGGCAACAGCATGGTGATCCGCGCGCAGGTTCCCCTGTCGGACATGTTCGGATACGCTACTGACCTGCGTTCACGCACCCAGGGTCGAGCGACCTACAGCATGCAGTTCCATTCATACCAGCAAGTACCGAAGGCGATCGCCGATGAGATCGTTGCGAGGGTGCGGGGCGAGTAGTGCCCTAGTCTGGCGTTGTTGAAATCCCTGTCGGAGCAATAAAGACCTAAGGAAAGATCATGGCCAAGGAGAAGTTCGAGCGGACCAAGCCACACCTCAACGTGGGCACCATGGGGCACATCGACCATGGAAAGACCACGCTGACAGCAGCGATTACCAAGGTTCTTGCCGACCAGAACCCAAACGTGAAGGCAATGGCGTTCGATCAGATCGACAAGGCACCCGAGGAAAAGGCCCGTGGCATCACCATCTCCATCTCGCACGTCGAGTACGAGACGGCGAACCGCCACTATGCCCACGTCGACATGCCCGGTCACGCCGACTACATCAAGAACATGATCACCGGCGCCGCCCAGGTGGACGGCGCGATCCTGGTCGTCTCCGCAGCAGACGGTCCCATGCCCCAGACCCGTGAGCACGTGCTTCTTGCTCGCCAGGTGGGTGTCCCCTACATCGTGGTCGCGCTCAACAAGGCCGACATGGTGGATGACGAGGAGTTGCTCGACCTCGTGGAGCTCGAGGTTCGTGAGCTGCTCAACGAGTACGAGTTCCCCGGTGACGACACCCCGATCGTGCGCGTCTCCGCTCTCAAGGCGCTCGAGGGAGATGCCGAGTGGGCCGCCAAGGTCATCGAGCTGATGGATGCGGTCGATGCCTACATCCCCGAGCCCGAGCGCGATCTCGACAAGCCGTTCCTCATGCCGATCGAGGATGTCTTCACCATCACCGGTCGTGGCACTGTGGTGACCGGCAAGGTCGAGCAGGGCATCGTGCACACGGGTGACGAGATCGAGATCGTCGGCATCCGTCCGACGCAGAAGACGACCTGCACGGGTGTCGAGATGTTTCGCAAGCTCCTCGACGAGGGTCGAGCCGGCGACAACATCGGCGCCCTGCTCCGAGGCACCAAGAAGGAGGAGGTCGAGCGTGGTCAGGTGTTGTGCAAGCCGGGCTCCATTACTCCTCATACGCAGTTCGAGGGTCAGGTTTACATCCTGACGCAGGCCGAAGGCGGGCGACACAAGCCTTTCTTCAACAATTATCGGCCCCAGTTCTACTTCCGCACCACGGACATCACCGGACACATCGAGCTGCCCGAGGGAACCGAGATGGTGATGCCCGGCGACAACATGACCATGACCGTCGAGTTGATCAACCCCATCGCGATGGACGAAGGCCTTCGTTTCGCCATCCGTGAGGGTGGTCGAACCGTCGGTGCCGGCCGCGTCACCAAGATCATCAAGTAGACCGGGACCGAGGAACAAATGGCACAGAAGATTCGCATCAGGCTCAAGGCCTACGACCACGAGATCATCGATCAGTCGACCAAGAAGATCGTCGAGACCGTGGTGCGGACTCAGGCGACGGTGCGAGGCCCTGTGCCTCTTCCGACCGAGAAGCATCGATACACCGTGATACGTGGTCCCCACAAGGACAAGGACTCACGGGAGCATTTTGAGATGCGTATCCACAAGCGGCTTCTCGACATCCTCGAACCATCGGCCAAGACCGTCGATTCGCTTCAACGACTTGACCTTCCGGCCGGCGTGGATATCGAGATCAAGATCCAGCAGGTCTGACCGTCCCCGACTGCAGTTGCCAGTCGGAGAACGCGAGGCTAGGATGCATTGCCCTCTTGAGTGCCGACAAGGTTGACCTTGTCCTGCTCGAGAGCCTGAATCGTTGTCAGTAGTGAAGAACCGATGTCCGTGTCGGTCCCGGTTGGGCTCCAATGCCTTGGGATACCACACGGCACAACCGAACTGGCGCTCCGCCGGGGGAAACCCCGTGCGGAGCGCTCGCGTGAGCGGCCTCCGCAGGGGGTCACACAGAGGGAATGAGCCTCCATGGCCAAGAAAGCGATCGTAGGTGAGAAGGTGGGCATGACCCAGGTCTGGGATGACCAGGACCGTGTCGTGCCCGTGACCGTCCTACGGGTCCAACCCTGCCGGGTGGTCCAGGTCAAGAATGTCGAGCGCGATGGGTACGCGGCCTTGCAGGTCACCTATGGCATGAAGAAGGAAAAGGCACTCATCAAGCCCGAGCTCGGGCACTTCGCCAAGGCATCGGTTGATCCGGGAGTTCGCCTGGTCGAGTTGCGCCTGGAGGACGTGAGCGACTTCGAGGTCGGTCAGGTTCTCGACGCCGGCCTGCTGGTGGCGGGTGAGAGGATCGACGTCACCGCCATCAGCAAGGGCAAGGGATTCGCCGGCGGCATGAAGCGTCACAACTTCAAGGGCCTGCCGGCATCCCATGGTGCGCACCGCGTGCACCGTGCTCCTGGTTCGATCGGGGCCTGCGCCACGCCGGCCCGGGTATTCAAAGGGACTCGCATGGCAGGTCGCATGGGTGCGGAAAAGGTCACCACGTTGAACCTCGAGGTGGTTGCCGCCGATGCGGACCGGGAGATCATCCTCGTCCGGGGGTCTGTTCCGGGCCCTCGTGGGGGCATGGTACTGCTTCGCGATGCCGTGAAGGGTGGCAAGTGATGGCCTTGACCCTGCAGATGAAGGATCGATCGGGTGCAGAGGCCGGCACGGTAGATCTCGACCCCGCCGTCTTCGGCGTCCAGCCCAATGTTCCGGTGATGCACCAAGTGGTGACGGCACAACTTGCAGCTGCCCGCTCGGGAACGCAGTCGACCAAGACTCGTTCCGAGGTCGCCGGCGGCGGTGCAAAGCCGTGGCGCCAGAAGGGGACCGGTCGTGCACGACAGGGTTCCATTCGCTCTCCCCAATGGGTGGGCGGCGGCGTTGCCCTGGGCCCCAAGCCGCGTTCGTACGCGCAGCGCACTCCCAAGAAGATGGTCCGGTTGGCGCTTTGGTCGGCACTCTCCGATCGAGCCGCCTCCGAGCGGATCGTGGTTGTTCCTGCCTGGGGGTTCGACGCACCCAGGACCAAGGACGCCAAGGCGTTCCTCGATGCGATCGGTGTGAGCGGCAGGATCCTCGTGGTTTTGCCCCGAAGCGATGAAGCCGCATGGAAGAGCTTCCGCAATCTGGCGAACGTGCACGTCATCGTGAACGGTCAGCTCAACGCCTACGACGTGCTGGTGAGCGACTGGGTGGTGTTCACACCCGAGACGTTGCCAACGGCTCCAGGTGCGACCAAGGAGCCATCATCCCCGGCCGCAGCCGAGGAGACGGTGACCGACGTTCCCGAAAACGGCGATGGAGAGGCCTGATGCTCCCCCAAGATGTGATTCTGGCACCAGTGGTGAGCGAGAAGTCCTACGGGCTTGCCGAAACGGGCGCCTACACCTTCAAGGTCCACCCCGATGCCAACAAGATCGAGATTCGTCAGGCCATCGAGGCTCTGTTCGAGGTCAAGGTTCTCAAGGTGAACACGCTGAACCGCAAGGGAAAGCGCCGCCGCAATCGCCGAAGCCCAACGCTTGGACAACGTCCGTCCACGAAACGTGCCGTCGTCACCCTCGTTGCGGGCGACCAGATCGATCTGTTCCAGAGCTGAGTCGGAGCCACGATGCCTCTTCGTAAACGAAACCCAACCAGCCCCGGTCGTCGGTTCCAGACTGTCTCGGATTTCTCGGAGATCACCAAGGACAGGCCCGAGAAGACCCTGCTGGAGCCCAAGCCCCGTACCGGTGGCCGCAACAGCTACGGTCGCAAGACCGCCCGACATCGTGGCGGCGGCCACAAGCAGCAGTACCGAATCATCGACTTCAGGCGCAACAAGGACGGCGTGCCTGCGAAGGTGGCGGCGGTCGAGTACGACCCCAACCGCAACTGCCGCATCCTGCTCCTCCACTTCTACGACGGCGAGAAGCGGTACATCCTTGCGCCTGCGAAGGTCAAGGTGGGTGACGTCCTCCAGAACGGCCAGGGAGCCGACATCCGCCCCGGCAACGCGCTCCCCATGCGCTACATCCCGGTGGGCACCACGGTGCACAACGTCGAGCTCAAGCCTGGTGCAGGCGGCAAGATGGCGCGTAGCGCAGGCACCAGTGTGCAGCTTGTTGCGAAAGAGGGCGAGTTTGCCACCCTGCGTCTGCCGAGCACCGAGATGCGCAGGGTTCCCATTGATTGTCGGGCAACCGTGGGCGAGGTCGGCAACGCCGAGGCAGAGCTGATCTCGATCGGCAAGGCGGGGCGAAATCGCTGGAAGGGCGTTCGTCCTCAGACTCGTGGCGTTGCCATGAACCCGGTCGATCACCCACTTGGTGGTGGCGAAGGCAAGACCTCCGGTGGCCGTCACCCGGTTTCCCCTTGGGGCAAGCCCGAAGGCCGCACTCGTCCGAAGCGTAAAGAATCCGACAAGCTCATCGTGCGCCGCCGCCGTACCCGCGG
The DNA here is from genome assembly GCA_016178435.1 of Actinomycetota bacterium. Classification (GTDB taxonomy): domain Bacteria; phylum Actinomycetota; class Acidimicrobiia; order Acidimicrobiales; family CADCSY01; genus JACOTK01. Next base: position 7,901 of record JACOTK010000125.1, on the reverse strand, counting down.
CGCCCGGCGTTAAGGGAAGGGAAGGCCAATGCCTCGCAGCCTCAAAAAAGGCCCCTTCGTTGACGACCATCTCTTGAAGAAGGTCGACGCGTTGAACACCTCCAATGAGAAGCGTGTCATCAAGACATGGTCACGTCGATCGACGATCATCCCCGAGATGGTCGGCCACACGATCGCGGTACACGATGGTCGCAAGCACGTTCCCGTCTACGTGACGGAGTCGATGGTTGGACACAAGCTCGGCGAGTTCGCCCCGACGCGGACATTCCGGTTTCATGCCGGCCAGGAGCGGGGAGGACGACGTTGACCGGGCCCAAGACCAACGAACGTCCGGGCACCCGTGCGGTCGTCCGTTACGTTCCGATCTCGGCCTTCAAGGCCCGTGCCGTGCTGGACCTGATCCGCGGCAAGGATGTCCGCGCTGCCGAGGAGATTCTTCGCTTCTGTGAGCGCGACGCAGCGATCGTGATCGGCAAGGCCTTGCATGCCGCCATGGCGAATGCCGAGCACAACGACAGCCAGGACCCCGAGGAGCTGTTCGTGTCGGCATGTTTCGCCGATGAGGGCAAGACCGCTCGACGGTTCCGTCCCCGTGCCCGTGGTCGTGCATCGAGGATTCGCAAGAGGAGCTGTCACATCACGGTTGTGGTGAGTCGCATGTCTGAACAGGACCTCGAGATGCGTCGCATCAAGGATGCGGCTCGACCCGGAAGTCGCGCTGCTCGGCGGGCCGGCCAAGAGGCAGCAGAGGCCCGGAAGCGTCGTACCCGCGCAAGCCGGGAGGCCCAAAAGGATGCGACGGGCCACGAGGGCCATGACCACGAGGGCCATGACCACGAGGGCCATGAAGACCGGGATGTCGTGGAGGCCGTGGTGGCCGATGAGGCCGTTGCGGGGGAACCGGCGGCAGACGAGGCAGTTGCACAGGACAGTGCGGAGAACACTCCCGGCGACAGCCAAGACGAGGAGAACTGATGGGCCAGAAGGTCAACCCCTACGGTTTCCGACTTGGAGTCACCACTGACTGGAAGTCCCGTTGGTTCAGTGATCGCGACTACACCCAGTACCTCATCGAGGATTGGAAGATTCGCGACGACCTCATGACGCAGCTTCCGCATGCGGCCATCAGCAGGATCGAGGTCGAGCGCACCCGCGATCGTTTGCGCATCGATGTTCACACTGCTCGTCCGGGCATCGTGATCGGCCGTCGGGGCAGCGAGGCGGATCGGATTCGTGCTCGTCTCACGAAGATCACGGGCAATGCCAAGGTCCAGCTCAACATCCAGGAGATCAAACAGCCTGAGCTTGACGCGGTGTTGATCGCGCAGGGTGTGGCCGATCAACTGGTCGGCCGGGTGAACTTCCGCCGGGCGATGAAGCGTGCGGTGCAGAACGCACAGAAGGCCGGTGTGCTCGGTGTTCGGGTGCAGTGCTCCGGTCGACTGAACGGGGCCGAGATGAGCCGCACCGAGTGGTATCGCGAAGGTCGGGTTCCGTTGCACACCCTGCGAGCCGACATCGACTACGGCTTTCGTGAGGCCCGTACCACCTATGGTCGCATCGGCGTGAAGGTGTGGCTGTACAAGGGCGACATCCTCCCCTACAAGATGTCCACCGACGACAAGGCGCTGCGCGAGGCAGCCATGGCCGTCGGTGAGCCCTCGGGCGCACCTCGTCCACGAAAGGTCGTTTCCGCCGGTGGCGTGAAGCGCCTGGCCGATGAGGTCGAACCGGTCGACACCACCTTGCTGGCAGGTGAGGGAACTGACGCCACCGAGGCCGAGCCGATCTTGAAGGAAGCCGATCCCGAGTTGGAGCGTTTGTTGGCGGAGGAAGAAGAGATCGAGCGTCTGACGCGCGAACACCACGAGACCCCGCACTTCCGTCCGGGGGAGGACTGACCCATGTTGATGCCCCGTAAGGTGAAACACCGCAAGCAGCATCGTGGTCGCATGACCGGTGATGCCAAGGGTGCGACCGCCATTGCCTTTGGCGAGTTCGCAATTCAAGCCATGGAGCCGGGTTGGATCACGGCCCGTCAGATCGAGGCGGCTCGTATCGCCATGACCCGCCACGTGAAGCGCGGCGGCAAGGTCTGGATCAACATCTTTCCCGACAAGCCCGTCACGCAGAAGCCCGCGGAAACCCGGATGGGCTCCGGTAAGGGAAACCCCGAGCACTGGGTTGCGGTCGTGAAGCCGGGCCGCATTCTGTTCGAGCTCTCCGGGGTGTCCGAGGATCTTGCTCGTGCAGCCATGGAGCGTGCGATCCAGAAGCTTCCCATCAAGGCCCGCTTCATTACCCGTGCCGCGAGTGGGGAGATTTGATGATGTCCACGACGAGTGACCTCCGCAGCCTGTCCGATCAGGAATTGCTCTCACGGCTCGAGGAGAACCGCCATGAGCTGTTCACCCTGAGGTTTCGCCATGCAACCGGCCAGCTCGAGAACACGTCTCGGCTGGGTTCGTTGCGCCGAGAGATTGCCCGTATGACCACGTTGTTGCGCGAGCGCGAAATTGCTGCCGCCGAGGCCCTGGAGGCCCATGCCAATGGCTGAGACCGAAACCACCCCCGACGGGTCGAGCCGTCCCACCCGCAAGGTTCGAGAGGGCCTGGTCGATTCCACATCGATGAACAAGACCGTTGTCGTGCGGGTGGTCGACCGTGTTCGCCATGCTCGTTACGGCAAGACGGTTCAGCGAACGAAACGCCTCTACGTCCACGACGAGGAGAACACCGCTCGAGTCGGGGACCGTGTCCGCGTACAGGAAACACGTCCCCTCTCGAAGCTCAAGCGCTGGCGGCTCGTCGAGATCGTGGAGCGTGCTCGATGATCCAACAAGAGTCTCGTCTGCGCGTCGCCGACAACTCGGGCGCCAAGGAAGTCCTCTGCATCAAGGTGCTGGGGGGAACCCGACGTCGGTACGCATCGATAGGCGACATCTTCGTCGCCACCGTGAAGGACGCCATTCCCGGTGCCGCGGTCAAAAAGGGTGACGTGGTCAAGTGCGTGGTTGTTCGCGTCAAGAAGGAGAAGCGACGTCCGGACGGGTCGTACATCAGATTCGACGAGAACGCTGCCGTATTGATCAACGATCAGATGCAGCCTCGTGGAACTCGCATCTTCGGCCCCGTGGGTCGTGAGTTGCGTGACAAGAAGTTCATGCGCATCGTCTCGCTTGCACCGGAGGTGCTTTGACCATGGCAGGCATGAAGATCAGGAAGGGCGACAAGGTCGTCGTGCTCACGGGCAAGGACCGCGGCAAGGAAGGCCTCGTGACGCGGGCGTTGCCCGAGGTGGGAAAGGTCGTCGTCGAAGGGGTGAATGTTGCCAAGCGGCACCAGCGACCGACGAGCGCGACCCAACAGGGTGGCATCATCGACAAGCTGATGCCCCTTGACGTCTCCAACGTGGCCGTCATCAGTCCCGCCGACGGCAAGGCGACCCGGGTGGGTTTCCGATTCGATGACAAGGGCAACAAGATTCGCATCTGCAAGCGCACTGGAGCTGATCTCTGATGGCCGCTGACACGTCGGTACGTCCCCGCCTGCGGCGTCGTTATGACGACGAGATTCGAGCCGCACTGCTCGGCGAGCTCGGCCTGGGCAACATCATGCAGGTGCCGCGCTTCGAGAAGGTCGTGGTCAACATGGGCGTGGGCGCCGCTGTCGGCCAGGCTTCACTGCTCGACGGTGCGCTGCGTGACCTTGAGCAGATCACGGGCCAGAAGCCATTGACGACACGGGCCAAGAAGTCCATTGCAGGCTTCAAGCTTCGCGAGGGACAGGCGATCGGCGCCAAGGTCACCCTTCGGGGCGATCGCATGTGGGAGTTTCTCGATCGCCTGATCTCCTTGGCCATCCCACGCATCCGCGATTTCCGAGGTCTTCCAGCCGACAGCTTCGACGGTCGGGGGAACTACACGTTCGGTGTGAACGAACAGCTGATCTTTCCCGAGATCGACTACGACAAGGTGGACATCGCTCGGGGCATGGACATCACGATCGTTACCACCGCAAGTACTGATGACGAGGGCAGGGCATTGCTTCGTGCCTTCGGCTTCCCGTTCAAGCGTGAAGGGCAACAGTAGGCATGGCGAAGAAAGCACTTGTTCAAAAACAGCAGAAGAAGCCGAAGTTCAAGGTTCGGGGTTACACCCGCTGCCGGCGCTGCGGGCGACCGCGTGCGGTCTTTCGCAAGTTTGGTCTCTGCCGAATCTGCCTGCGCCAGATGGTGCACGCAGGTGAGGTGCCCGGCGTGACAAAGGCCAGCTGGTGAGCGCGGGCGAAGGGGAGGTGTGCTCATGACGATGACCGATCCCATTGCGGACATGTTGACCCGGATTCGCAACGGCAACACCGCCTATCACGATGAAGTCCGCATGCCTTCGTCCAAGTCGAAAGAGGCCTTGGCCCGGATTCTCGAGCGTGAGGGCTACATCGGGGGTTGGAGTGTCGCTGATTCGACCACCGGGCCGGGGAGGGTACTGACGGTTCAGATGAAGTACTCGCCTGAACGGGTACGGACGATCTCGGGCATCAAGCGGGTGTCAAAGCCTGGCCTCAGGGTGTACCGAAAGGCGGATGGCCTGCCGCGCGTCCTGGGCGGCCTGGGCGTCGCCGTTCTGTCCACGAGCCAGGGGATGATGACCGACCAGGAGGCGCGTAAGCGACGAATGGGTGGCGAGGTTCTGTTCTATGTCTGGTGACCACATGATGTTGTCGAGGATGAGGAGGGTTGCCAGGTGAGTCGTATCGGCCGTTCGCCCATCACTGTTCCCTCGGGTGTTGACGTGACCATCTCGGGATCACGCATCGTGGTCAAGGGCCCGAAGGGTACGCTCGAGCGCGAGCTTCCCGAGCCCATCACGGTTCGTCAGGAGGAGGCGACGTTGTTGGTCGAGCGCCCCAACGACGAACGTCGTAGTCGCGCGCTTCATGGGCTGAGTCGCTCATTGATCAACAACATGGTTGTGGGGGTCAGTGCGGGTTTCACCAAAGAGCTCGATATCGTCGGTGTCGGCTACCGCGCGACAGCCGCCGGCCCCGCGAAGCTTGATCTCGCGCTCGGCTTCAGCCATCCGGTTTCCGTGGAGGCACCCGAAGGCATCACCTTCGTCGTGCCGTCACCCACGAAGATCGTGGTGGAGGGAATCGACAAGGAGGTCGTCGGCCAGGTGGCCGCGGACATCCGCAAAATCCGCAAGCCCGAGCCCTACAAGGGCAAGGGCGTCCGCTATGCCGGCGAGCGCGTTCTGCGCAAGGCCGGGAAGGCAGCGAAGAAATGACCTATTCCGTCAAGCAGAAGCACGCGGCTCGATTGCGTCGCCACTACCGCCTTCGCAAGAAGGTCCGCGGCACGGCGGATCGTCCCCGTTTGGCCGTATTCCGCTCGAATCGCCACTTGGTTGCACAGGTCATCGACGATCGCATCGGCTCGACACTGGTGGCTGCCTCCACACTCGACCCTGCCATTCGTTCGAGTGGGAACAAGACAGGCAATGTCGCGGCGGCGAAAGCCGTTGGCGCCCTTCTCGCCGAGCGGGCCAAGGCGGCGGGTATCTCCCAGGTTGTCTTTGACCGTGGCGGGTACATCTATCACGGTCGAATCGCCGCTGTTGCCGATGCGGCTCGCCAGGCTGGACTGGAGTTCTGATGACAACGAACAATGACGCCCAACTGCATGACGGACGGCTGATCACTCGGCCCCGACGAGTGGCGAAGGTGGTCAAGGGTGGTCGCCGCTTCCAGTTTGCCGCTTTGGTGGTGATGGGGGACGGCGCTGGTCGTGTCGGCCTCGGCTACGGGAAGGCCCGTGAGGTTCCGTTGGCGATTCAAAAGGCGTCGGAAGATGCGAAGAAGAATCTCTTCGAGGTTCCGTTGGCCGGCTCGACCATCATCCATCCCGTTCTGGGCGAGTTCGGTGCGGCACGAGTGCTGCTCAAGCCTGCAGCACCGGGAACAGGAGTCATCGCCGGCGGTGCCGCCCGAGTGATCCTCGAGGAGGCAGGCGTGCACGACGTGTTGTGCAAATCGCTTGGTTCGTCGAATCACATCAACGTGGCGCGTGCAACCATCGAGGCCCTGGCCTCGCTCAAGCGTCCCGATGTCATCGCGAAGCTACGAGGCAAGAGCCCCGAAGAGGTCACGCCGGCCGGTCTGCTGCGCGCCTATCGAGGGGAGGCGGGTCGCAATGTTCCCGCTCCCGTCGAGGTGAAGTAATGGCCGCTGCCCTGAAAGTCACACAGGTGCGGTCCGCCATCGGCACCAAGCCCAAGCACCGCGGCACCTTGCGTGCGCTGGGGCTGGGGCGTATCGGAAAGTCAAACGTGCTGCCCGACCGGGCAGAGATCAGGGGCATGATCGCTCGCGTCCCCCACCTGGTCAGCGTCGAGGAAACTGAGGTGACATCGTGAAGATTCACGATCTCCATCCCGCTCCGGGTTCGAACACACGCCGCAGGCGAGTGGGTCGCGGAATCGGTGGCAAGGGCGGCAAGACCGCAGGTCGCGGCACCAAGGGCCAAGGCGCCCGCGATACGGTCCCAATGGGCTTCGAGGGCGGGCAGATGCCCCTTCAGCGGCGCATTCCCAAGTTGAAGGGCTTCAAGAACCCGTTTCGTGTCGCCTATGTGGGCATCAACCTCGACACGATCCAGGAGATGGACGCCACGGAGATCTCGCCGGAGTCCTTGCGCCGGGAGGGCCTTGTTCACAAGAGCGAGTTGGTCAAGATCCTGGGTCGAGGCACACTGAGCCGTTCCGTCGCCGTGAAGGCGCATGCCTGTTCCGCCTCGGCTGGACGGGCCATCATTGCCGCGGGCGGTAGTGTGGAGATCGTGCCACCGCCATTCGGTAATGGTCGTCCGCCGGCCAAGGGCAATGCGCTGACCAACAGGTAGCGACACTTGTCGTCACCGGATCACGTCGTCCGAGATCATCCGAGGAGTTGACCGTTGCTCTCCACCGTCAGGAACATGTTCAAGGTCCCCGACCTGCGGAACAAGATCCTCTTCACCCTCTTGATGATGGCGCTCTACCGTTTCGGTTCCCATGTCCCCACCCCCGGGATCGACTTCAAGGCCGTGCAGGATCTGGAGGAACAGGCCAAGGCCGGCGGGGTTCTCGGTTTCCTGAGTCTGTTCTCGGGTGGAGGACTGACCCGCATGGCGATCTTCGGGCTCGGGATCATGCCCTACATCACGTCCTCCATCATCATGCAGGTGATGGGCGTGGTGATCCCCAAGCTCGAGCAATGGCAGGAACAGGGAGCAGTCGGACAAAAGAAGATCACGCAGTGGACCCGTTACCTCACCGTGATCCTCGCCCTCCTGCAGGCGACCGGCCTGACATTTCTCTTCCACAACGGTGGTGGCGGCCTCTTCGGCGGCCAGAACATCGATCTCATCCCTGATTTCTCGATTCCGCGGGTCATGCTGATCGTGCTCAGCCTCACCGCAGGTGTGGCGCTCTTGATGTGGATGGGCGAATTGATCACGCAGCGGGGCATTGGCAATGGCATGTCCTTGCTGATCTTCTCCTCGGTGGTCAGCGGTATTCCCTATCAGGGGTCGGCCTTGCGAGCGGAGGAAGGCAACGTGATCTTCGCGGTTCTCATCGCGCTGGCGATCGGGGTGATGGTGGCCGTGATCGTTGTCGAGCAGGGTCAGCGACGAATTCCGGTCCAGTTCGCGAAACGGGTTGTGGGGCGCCGGATGACGAGCGGGCAAAGTAGCTACATCCCGCTCAAGGTGAATCAGTCCGGCGTCGTGCCGATCATCTTTGCGAGCTCGGTGCTCTATCTTCCGGTTCTGCTCTCCAATATTCTACCCACCGGGGGATTCTGGGATTCGATCCGCAACTTCATCAACGACAACCTGTTGGCTCCCGACAACTTTGTCT
>JACOTK010000137.1 GCA_016178435.1 Actinomycetota bacterium | reverse complement strand
GGGGCCGGAAGCATCAATGCCGCACCGAGACGGAGACGGGACATCAGCTCTCGCTGCCGTTGCGAACAGGCCCGTTGCGAACAGGCCCGTTGCGAACAGGCCCGTTGCGAACAGGCCCGTTGCGGTCAGGCAGTACCGCCGGCGACCTGCACACGCAGTCGGGCCCGGGCCAAACGTGCAAGCGCCTCGGCGTCATCGGCCTCCATCGTACGGCGCTCGCCCTCATCGAGCGCACGCTGCGCCCGTTGCACATCGATCTGACTCGCCAGCTCGGCGACGTCGGAGAGGATCGTCACCCGATCGTTGCTCACCTCGACAAAGCCCCCGTGCACCGCTGCGATCTCGTCGGCTCCCCCGACAGGGCGAATGATCACCCTGCCGATGCCGAGCGCGCCGATGAACGGCGCATGGCCGGTCAAGAACGCGATCTCACCCTCGGAGGTGCGAGCGAGCACCATCTCGGCCTCACCGCTGTAGAGAATGCGCTCCGGGCTGACCAGATCGACCTGCATCGTCACGAGATCAGCTCTCCTTCAACTGCTTGGCCTTGGCCATGGCCTCATCGGCGCCGCCGACGTTGAGGAAGGCCTGCTCGGGAAGCTCGTCGAGCTCGCCCTTGACCAGGGCCTCGAACGACTCGACCGTGTCGTTGACCGGCGTGAACACACCGGGCAGACCGGTGAAGACCTCGGCCACGAACATGGGCTGCGACAGGAAACGCTGGATCTTTCGGGCGCGTGAGACGGTCACGCGGTCCTCCTCGGAGAGCTCGTCGAGCCCGAGGATGGCGATGATGTCCTGCAGCTCCTTGTAGCGCTGCAGGATCTCCTGCACCTGGCGGGCAACGTCGTAGTGACGCTGCCCGACCACCTCGGGCGCAAGGATCGTCGAGGTCGATGCCAACGGGTCGACGGCGGGATAGATGCCGAGAGCAGCGATGTCACGCGAGAGCTCGGTGGTGCCGTCGAAGTGGGTGAAGGAGGTGAACGGCGCCGGGTCGGTGTAGTCGTCGGCAGGCACGTACACCGCCTGCAGCGAGGTGATCGAGTGGCCCCGGGTCGAGGTGATGCGCTCCTGGAGCACGCCCATCTCGTCGGCGAGCGTGGGCTGGTAGCCCACGGCCGAGGGCATGCGGCCCAGCAGGGTCGAGACCTCGGAACCGGCCTGCACGAAGCGGAAGATGTTGTCCACGAACAACAGCACATCACGGCCCTGGACGTCACGGAAGTACTCGGCCATGGTCAGCGCCGAGAGTGCGACGCGCAGGCGCACGCCCGGGGGCTCGTCCATCTGACCGAAGACGAGCGCCGCCTTCTCCAGCACGCCCGACTCGCCCATCTCGATCATGAGGTCGGTGCCCTCACGGGTACGCTCGCCCACGCCGGCGAACACCGACACACCACCGTGCTGTTGGGCGACTCGGCGGATCATCTCGGTGATCAACACGGTCTTGCCCACGCCGGCGCCACCGAAGAGGCCGATCTTTCCGCCCTGCAGATACGGGGTGAGCAGGTCGATGACCTTGATGCCGGTCTCGAACATCTGGGCCTTGGGCTCGAGGGTGTCGAAGTTGGGGGCCGGACGGTGGATCTCCCAGCGCTCCTTGACCTCACCGATGCTCGCGACGTCGAGAGGCTCGCCGATCACGTTGAACACGTGACCCAGCACCTGATCGCCCACCGGCACCTGGATGCCGTGGCCGAGGTTGCGCACCACGGTGCCACGAACGAGTCCGTCGGTGGGCTTGAGGCAGATGACACGCACCCGGCTGTCACCGATCTGCTGGGCGACCTCGGCGGTCACCACCACGGGATTGCCCTCGACCATGAGCGTCATCTCGACCGCGGTGTTGATCTCGGGCAGCGCATCGGGGGGAAACTCCACGTCGACGACGGGGCCGGCGATGGCGATGACTCGGCCATCCTTGCGTTCGGTTGTCTCGCTGGTCATGGTCATGGTCATGGCTGGCTTGCTCCTGAAACGAGTGGGTGACGGCTAAACGTGGTCGTGATGCGCTTGGTCACGATGCTGGGGAAACAGGTCTTGGGCGCCGATGTGGTCGATCAACAGGTCGTCATCGTCGGCCGCCCCCTGCGATTGGGCCTCGGCCCCGCCGACGATCTCCATGATCTCGGTGGTGATGGCGTCCTGTCGGGCCCGGTTCATGATGCGGCTCAGCTTGATGATGAGCTCCTCGGCGTTGTCCGTCGCGGACTTCATCGCCCGCCGGCGCGCCGCATGCTCGGAGGCGGCCGCCTCGAGCATCGCCGCGAACAGGCGGGCCTCGGCGTATCGGGGCAACAGGCGCTCGAGGATCAGTCCCGGGCCCGGCTCGAACTCGTAGTCGGCCGCAGGACCCTCGGATGCCGTGGCCTCGAGCAACTCGGAGTCGATGGGCATGAATCGACGTTGGGCCACCCGCTGGGTGGCGGCGGAGAGGAACTGGGTGTAGACGAGCTCGACCTGGTCGTAGTCACCCGACTCGAAGTGCTCCGTGACCGCCGCGGCGACCTGGCGTGCATCCTCGTAGGCGGGCTGATCGCTCATGGCGATGAAGGAGGCATCGATCGTGTAACCCCGAAACCTGAAATAGCTCTGGGCCTTCTTGCCCACACAGATGAGCCCGTAGTCACGGCCCTCGGCCCTGGCGGCCAGAATCGCCCGCTCGGTCGCCCGGATGACGTTGGTGTTGTACGCGCCCGCAAGGCCTCGATCGGCGCACACGGCGACGAAGCCCACCTTGGTCACCGTCTCGCGAGGGATCAGGAGCGGCGAGGAGAGACCGGCTCCGCCGGCGGCGAGGTTGCCGATGACCGCGGTGATCTTCTCGGCATAGGGTCGCGCCGCGTCGACCCGCTGCTGAGCCTTGACGATGCGGCTCGCGGCAATCAGCTCCATCGCCTTGGTGATCTTCTTCGTCGACTGAACGGACTTGATCCGCCGACGAAGGATGCGCTCCTGGCCACCGGCCACGGACTAGCTCCCTGCCGAATCGGTTGAGGCGCCGACCGGCACCGACGCCTGGAACATCTCGGCGAAGCCCTTGATGGCTGCCTCGAACGCGTCGGCATCGGGCAGGGCGCCCGTGGTGCGAATGGCCTCGAGCATGTCGCTGTGACGGGTGCGGAACCACTCCAGCAGCTCGGTCTCGAAGCGACGCACGTCGGCCACGCCGATCGGGTCGAGATACCCACGGGTTGCCGCGTAGAGCGAGACGACCTGTTCCTCGACGCTCAGCGGTGAGTTCAGCGGCTGCTTGAGAAGCTCGGTGAGGCGGTAGCCACGGTCGAGCTGGGCCTGGCTGATCTTGTCGAGCTCGGAACCGAACGCCGCGAAGGCCTCGAGCTCACGGAACTGTGCAAGGTCGGTCTTGAGCGTGCCGGTTGCGGCCTTCATGGCCTTGATCTGGGCGGCCGAGCCGACTCGTGACACCGAGATGCCGACGTCGATGGCGGGACGCACGCCCGACTTGAACAGGTCGTCCTGCAGGTAGACCTGGCCGTCGGTGATGGAGATCACGTTGGTGGGGATGTACGCCGAGACGTCGCCCGCCTTGGTCTCGATGATCGGCAGCGCCGTGAGCGAGCCGGCGCCCAGCGCATCGGAGAGCTTGGCGGCACGCTCGAGCAGGCGGCTGTGCAGGTAGAACACGTCACCGGGGTAGGCCTCTCGCCCCGGTGGGCGACGAAGCAGGAGGGCGATCTGGCGATAGGCCTCGGCCTGCTTGGAAAGATCGTCGTAGACGATCAGCGCGTGCTCGCCGTTGTCCATCCAGTGCTGGCCCATGGCGCATCCGGCATAAGGGGCGAGGTACTTGAACGGAGCGGGGTCCGATGCGGGGGCAACCACGACGACCGTGTAGTCCATGGCGCCATGCGCCGCGAGGGTGGCCACCGTCGTGGCGACGGTGGATGCCTTCTGGCCGATGGCGACGTAGATGCACTTCACGCCGAGACCACGCTGGTTGATGATCGTGTCGATCGCAACAGTGGTCTTGCCGGTCTTGCGGTCGCCGATGATCAGCTCACGCTGACCACGGCCGATGGGGGTCATCGAGTCGATCGCCTTGATGCCGGTCTGCAGCGGCTCGTGCACGGGCTTGCGCCCGATGATGCCCGGCGCCTGTACCTCCATGCGGCGGTTCTGCACGTTCGACAACGGACCCTTGCCGTCGATGGGCGCGCCCATGCCGTTGACGACGCGGCCGAGCAGGCCATCGCCGACGTTGACCGAGAGGATGTTCCCGGTGGCCTTGACGGCCTGGCCCTCCTCGATGTGGCCGACCTCGCCGAGCACGACGGCGCCGATCGAGTCCTCGTCGAGGTTGAGCGCGAGACCCATGGTGCCGCCCTCGAACTCGAGCAGCTCGTTGACGGCAGCGCCCGGAAGCCCGCTCACGCGGGCGATGCCGTCACCCACCTCGATCACCCGTCCGACGCGGGCCATCTCCGTTTCCGGCGAGTACCCGTCGAGGTTCTTGCGCAGCGCCGCGGTGATGTCCGCTGCGTTGATGGTCAGCTCTGCCATGTGTTGTCTCCTCGGGCCGTGATCTGAACCCGGATCGTGCGTGGAATCTGCGTGCGTGCAATCTGCGTGCGTGGAATCTGATGGGCGTTCATGCGATGAGCGTTCATGCGATGGCCTCGCGCATCTGATCGAGGCGGGCGCGGACCGAGCCGTCGATGACCGTGTCGCCGACCTGGGCGACGATGCCACCGATGATGCTCGGATCGACGATGACCTTGACCGTGACCGACTTGCCGGTCGCTCGGCCCAGTGCCTCGCAGAGACGGGCCTGCTGGCCGGCGTCGAGCTCGATCGACGAGCGGACCTCGGCGACGACCTTGCTGCGTGTTGCCGCCACCCGCTCGACCAGACGATCGATGATGGCCGGCAGCTCACGCGCCCGGTCGGAGGCGACCAGGAACGACACGAGGTTGGTGGTCGTGGGTGACGCCTTGGCGCCCAGCAGGTCGCCGACGATACCCTTGCGCCGCTCCACCGGAACGGCGGGATCGGTCAGGACCTCGCGCAACTCGTCGGAGGCCTCCAACGCACGGGCGAAGCGGAAGAGCTCATCTTCGACCTCGTCGAGGGAGCCCTCGACCCGGGCCACCTCGAACAATGCCGTGGCATAGCCGTCGATGCGTTCGGCGTTCATCGGGTCATGCCCTCTGTTGGCCGACGCTGTTGATGTAGTTCTCGATCAATTGCAGGTTGGCCTCACGGTCGAGGGACGCCTCGACGACCTTCTCGGCCAGCTCGATGGCGAGGCTCGCCACCTGGCCCTGCATCTCGGCCATGACCCGGCCACGTTCACCGGCCACCGCCTCGGCGTTGCGGCGACGAAGCTCCTCGGCCTCGGCCTCGGCACGGGCGATGAGGTCACGGCGCACACCGTCGGCGGCCTGGCGGGCCTCCTCGATGATGCGCGAAGCCTCGTTCTTGGCGTCGGCCAAGCGGCGCTCGTACTCGTTGCGCACGGTCTCGGCGTCCACCTTGGCCTTGTCGGCGGCGTCGAGATCGCCCGCGATGCGAGCCGTCCGGTCGTCCATGCCCTTCTTGATGGCGGGGTAACCGAACTTGGCGATACCGAAGAACACCACGAGGAAGGCCAACGTTCCCCACACCATCTCGTCGACAGCGGGGAGAATGGGGTTCGGCGCCTCTTCGCAGGTCTTGATCTCGGCATGGGTGTCGCCCGCCGCGATCTCCTCGGCGACGTGGACCTGCTCAAGCAGGCACTCCTGTTCTTCCGCGGAGCCCGAGGCGTGGGCCACGCCCGGGATGCCGACAAGGATGGCGCCGGCAACGACGGCGCCGGACAACAGCACTTTCGTACGCATGGGGCTCCTTAGAGGCCGAGAAGGATGAACACCACGAAGCCGATGAGGGCAAGGGCTTCGGTGAAGGCAATACCGAGGAACATGGTGGTGCGGACCATGCCGGCAGCCTCGGGCTGGCGGGCCATGGCCTGGACGGATTGACCGACCAGGTAACCGATACCGATGCCGGGGCCGATGGCGGCGAGGCCATAGGCGAAACCGGCTCCGATGGCGCCACCGGCGCTGATGAGGTCGTCGCCGGTACCGGTGATTTCTGCAAGCATGGGCAGCATTGTCTCTTGGTCTCCTATGTGCTGAGGGTTACTTCGTCGTCAGATGTACGGGTTGAGATCTACGGGTTGTCGGGGATCTAGTGCTCGGGGTGCATCGCGCCGCCGATGTAGACCGCGGCGAGAATCGTGAAGATGTAGGCCTGCAGGAAGGCCACCAACACCTCGAAGCCGGTGAGGAACACCAGCATCAGGAACGGCAGGGGAACGATGACCAGGGTTGGCTTTGCCGCCCAGAGAGCTGCGGCGAGGACACCGAAGGTGACCAGCAGGATGTGGCCCGCCAACAGGTTGGCGAAGAGTCGAACGGCCAGGGAGAAGGGCCGGACCAGGAACGTGGAGATGAACTCGATGGGCGTGACCAGCACGTAGAGCGCCTTGGGAACACCGGGGGGAAACAGCACGGACTTGACATAGCCGAAGGGACCCTGGTGCTTGATGCCCACCGCGATGAACAGCACCCAGATCATGACCGCGAAGACGATCGGCATGGCCATGCGCGCGTTGGCCGGCATCTGCATCACCGGGATGATGCCGGTGATGTTGGTGAAGAAGATGAAGAAGAACAGCGACGTGAGGAACGGCACCCAACTGAGACCGTCATGGCCCATGGTCTGCATGACGACACCCTCACGGATGAAGTCGACGCTCGACTCGACCAGGTTCTGCACGCCGGTGGGCACGAGGGCCTGGCGCCTGCCGCCGATGATGAACAGGCTCAGCGTGCACACCAGGGCGAACAGGAAGATCAGCGTGATCTTGTTGACGGCAAAAGGTGAGTCCTCGAAGAGGAACGCCGGCCATTCAACCAGGTGGCTGATGGGTGGGAACTCGAGCGCGAAAGACGCCACGGGTGATGAAACTCCTTCTTACGAGCCCGATGGGGCTGAGATCGGGGCCGGCCTGAGACCGGGAAAGGCCAGCGACGCCGAGACGTAGCGGGTCTCCCAGAAGAGCAGACCGACGTGGGTGACGATGAGACTCAGACCGAGGGGCCACAGTTTGACCCATCCGGCGTCTTTCACCAAGACGACGGCCGCGAAGATGAGACCCAGCCGCAGAACGTAGCCGACGAGCGCTGCGCCCATCATGAGCGCCAGCGAGATCCGCGCCGACCATGTGAGCAACGCGGCGGCAAGCAGGAAGTTCACCAGCACCAGGAACACCGCATAGCCCGCCGAGAGGGCTCCACCGACTCCCCAGCCGATGGCCCCGATCAAGACCAGAACCGGCGCAACGGGCAACGCCCGGCGGACCAGATCGTGGGCGATCTCCCGCTCCGGCGAGGGGCCGTCGAGGCGGGTGACGAACGCCTCGCTCATGCGACGCCCCTCGACGTGTCGAACAACAGGGCGCCTGACGCAACCTCGCCTTGCGCAACCTCGCCTTGCGCAACCTCGCCTTGCGCGACCTCGCCTGGCGAGACGGCTCCAAGGGAAGCGCCCGATCCCGGGGGTGCGCCGGCGGCCCGGGTGGCCCAGGGGCCGCTCCGGTCGTGCTCGCGCATCTCCATCTCGTAGCGGAACCAGGTCATGTAGCTGACACCGATCAGTGCGAGCACGCCCAACACGACGGCGAAGACCGGGGACGTGTCGAGCCAACGGTCGAGCATGATCCCCGCTCCGGCGAAGAGCAGTGGGGTGACCACCAGCTCCATGGCGCGCGACATGCCCGTGTCCAGACCGTTGTTGAGGTCGCGTCGCTCGCGGAGATCCACGTCAATTCTTCCCTTGGCAGTGGTGTGAGGCGCTACGCGTCGAACGCAAGGACGCGTGCTTGTGAAACTTTGCGCAATGTAAAGGAGGTTCGGGCGCGGAGCAAATCATCCATCCCTCGCGTCGCCGTGACCGATGTGGTTCTTCGTCGGCTCCTGGAGGTCGAGCTCGAGCTGTCCCTGCACCTCCGCTCGGGTGCGACGAACCTGTGGATGCAACACCGTGTAGAGCGTGACCGCAAGTGCTGCCACCGCGGCGGGAACCATGGCGTTTCCCCGTTCGGTGTAGGCGGGGTACAGCACGATTCCCGCGAGAATCGCCGTCCACGCCCAGAGGATGAACACCGCTCGACGTTGCCCGTGACCGAGGGCGATCAGTCGATGATGCAGATGCTCCTTGTCGGCGGTGGCAAGCCCGCTGCGCCGGCCCGCCCGACGCACGACGGCAAAGACCGTGTCGAGCACCGGCACCCCGAGGATGACGAAGGGGATGAACAGCGGCGCATAGAAGAAGAAGGTCTGTCCGCTGTAGGTGTCGACGGTCTGGCCGGCCACGAGCAGGGTCGAGCACGCCATGAGCAGCCCGAGCAACAGCGCTCCCCCGTCACCCATGAAGATGCGCGCCGGGTGCCTGTTCATGGGCAGGAAACCGATGCACAGCCCGAGGGTGATCACGGCGATCAGCGGGCTGACGGAGTCGCCGAGCAGACCGACGTCGAAGAGCCGGTCGCTGTAGAGCGCGAAGGCTCCGGCCGCTATGGCAACGATACCGGCCGCCAGCCCGTCGAGGCCGTCGATGAGGTTGATGGCATTGGCCATGACCACGACCCATATCACCGTGACGAGCGGCGCGAGGTCCGCCGAGAGCGAGAACACGTCGAGGAACGGCAGACGGAAGTACAACATCGTGACCCCGAACATCGACAGCACGCTTCCGGCGAGCACCTGTCCGGCGACCTTGGCAGGAGCCGACACCTCCCGAAGATCGTCGACCACGCCCACGAAGAGCATCACGGTCGCGCCGAGCACCACGCCCCATGCCTCGGAGGTGTCGTTGAGCACCGAGTCGAACTGGTGGATGAGCGTGGCGGCGTAGAGGGCGGCGAGGAAACCCCCGTACATGGCAACGCCGCCGAGGGTGGGCGTCGGTCGCTCGTGCACCCGGCGCTCATCGGGCGCCACCACCGCGCCGATGCGGACGGCGAGGCGGCGCACCAGGGGCGTCAGAGCAAGCGTCGTGAACGTGGCGACGGCCAGCACGATCAGATAGCCGGACAACGAATCTCCTGGTCGCCGGTCACCGCCATCATGTCCGAACCGTAGCGCCCCGGGCGCACCCGAGGCGGAGGCCGGTGCCTCCCGGGAGGGTTTCGGGGACGTTCGGGACGTTCGGGGCGCTACGGTTCGAGGCTAGTAGGCGCCCTTGCGGCTCACCACTGCCGGAACGGTCCGCAGGAGGATCTTGACGTCGAGCAACGGTGACCACTCCTCCACATAGCGGAGGTCGAGCCTGACCGACTCGTCCCAGGAGAGGTTGGAACGCCCGCTCACCTGCCAGAGACCGGTCAGGCCGGGCTTGACCTGGAGACGCCGACAGGTGTCGGCGCCGTACTGGGCCACCTCGGTCGGCAACGCGGGGCGTGGTCCGATGAGCGACATCTCGCCCCGGACCACGTTGATGAGCTGAGGCATTTCGTCGATGGAATGGCGCCGCAGCCACTTGCCGAACCGCGTGCAGCGCGGGTCGTTCTTGATTTTGAACAGCACACCGTCGTGCTCGTTGAGGTCGATGATCTGGTCAATAAGATCGTCCGCGCCATTGACCATGGTGCGGAACTTGTAGACGTCAAAGATTCTGCCGTTGAGACCGACCCGCTGCTGGCGGAACAGGGCCGGGCCGGGGCTGGTGAGACGCACGACGGCAGCGATCAAAAGAAAAGGGACAGCAAGGAGCACCAAAGCAACCGCGGTGAGCGAACGCTCCAGCAACGACTTGGCTTTCGGCATCCAGCCCCTCAGACGGGCGTTTGCGACGGGCTGCGCAGCCAAGCTGTCACGCAGGTCGATGACCCCCGCTGCCTCTTCGGCGGAAACCAGCCGCAGAACGGGAGTCTCGGCGGCGGTTTGGTCAAGATCTACATTTGTCACCGGCACCCCTCTCGCTCACGGCTCGACACCGAAATGGTCCGAATCAAACCAGCCAAACTTCGCTGAGCTTAGAACCCGATTCGCCGGGATGGAAGATGCTTTTGGTGAACATCTCGTTTCATCCCGGTCAACGGCTGTTGCTCACGGTGCAAACTGGCGGGTCAGCCAGTCGGTCAGCGCCGCCGATGTCTCGGCCAACCGGGCGTCCCGGCGCAGGGCCACGGGCAACTCGACGTGGATGGCCCGATCGAAGAACTTGAGCGACAGCATGCCGATCGCCTTGTTCTCCTTGGCGTTCCACTCGATGGTGTCGACGGGCTCGATCACCAGGCTCACACCCAGACGATCGCCCCATGCCGTCTTGGCCGCGCTTGCCTCCGCAGCGCTCACACCAACGGTTGCCACCTGGATCGAGCCGGCATTGCTGTAGCCGTGGATCTCGACGTAGTTCCGCACATGGGAGGCCATGGCCAGGGTGCACGTGCGGAAGCGGTTGTAGATGTTGAGCGCACGGGTGGTGTTGCGTTCGATCGAGCCACCGACGAGCTCGGTCGGACGATTGACGTTCGCCCGTGTCGTGCTCGTCTCGTAACCCTTGGCCACCACCCGATTGGCTCCGAGTGCCGGGCCCATCCGGTCGACGATGCGCTCGGTGCCCGGATCGTAGATGCGCCACGCGAGGTTCTCGCCCGTGGTCGAGCCGGTCGGCACGTGGCCGTGGGGGGCGACGATGGTCCATGCCGTGCTGCCCACGGCCGTGGAGGTCATGACACCGGTGCCGAAGCCGAGCTTGCCCTTGTCACAGACCGTGACGGTCTCGGCGGCGCCCACCGGCGCCATGGTCAAGGTCTCGGCTCCAACGAGGCCGGCGGACAAAGCCCAAGCAGCGCACAATGCCAAAACGGGACGACGAGCCAACAAACGACGAGACATGCACCCAGTCCTTCCTCGCACGACGAGAATCGAGGGGCACCCTACCGCACCCCTGTCCACCGACGCCACATGACGTGGCCCTGCTCTCACCCAAAGGGAGGCAGATCACCCCTTTGGGAAAGCCGGCCCGCAGGTCTGATGCCTCAGGTCTGATCCCGCAGGGCGGGGCAGGAAGGCGGGCCGGTCAGGCGGGGTAGGGGGTGTGCTTGGCGCACAGGACACCGACCTGGTCGCGGACAGCGTCGAGGGACGTCTCGTCGTCACGCTCGCGCAGGGCACGGGCGATGAGGTGCGCGATCTCGACCATCTCCGGGACGCCCATGCCGGCGGTGGTCACCGCGGCGGCGCCGATGCGCACACCACTGGTGACGAATGGGGAGCGGGGGTCGCCGGGGATCGCGTTGCGGTTGAGCGTGATGCCGGCTCGATCGAGCACCTCCTGGGCCTGCTTGCCCGTGAGCTCGGCGTCGAATGGCCGCAGGTCGACGAGCATCAGGTGGTTCTCGGTGCCCCCGGAGATGAGGCGGAACCCCTCGCCGGCGAGCGCCTCCGCGAGAGCCTGGGCATTGGTCACGACCTGGGCGGCATAGGTGCGAAACGACGGCTGGGCCGCCTCCTTGAACGCGACCGCCTTTGCCGCGACGACGTGCTCGAGCGGGCCGCCCTGCAGGCCGGGGAACACGGCCTTGTCGATCGCCTGAGCGTGCTCGGCCTTCGTGAGGATGCATCCCCCCCGGGGTCCGCGAAGCGTCTTGTGGGTGGTGAAGGTGACGACGTCGGCAAGGGCCACGGGCGAGGGATGCGCGCCGCCGGCGATGAGCCCGGCGATGTGGGCCGCGTCGAACATCAACAGGGCGCCGACCTCGTCGGCAATGGCCCGGAAGGGCTCGACCTCGATGCGTCGGGGATAGGCCGTCGCGCCGGCGACGATGAGCTTGGGTCGCTCGCGCAGGGCGACGTCGCGCAGCTGATCGAAGTCGATGCGCTCGTCGCTCTCGCTCACCCCGTAGGAGCAGAAGCGGTACATGCGTCCGCTGAAGTTGACCGGCGAGCCGTGCGTGAGGTGTCCCCCGTGATCGAGGCTCATGCCCAGCACCGTGTCACCGATCTCGAGCAGGGCGAGGTAGACCGCGGCGTTGGCGTTGGCGCCCGCATGGGGTTGGACATTGGCGTGCTCGGCGCCGAAGAGGCTCGTCACCCGTTGGCGGGCCAGCTCCTCGACCTGGTCGATGTGCTGGTTGCCGCCGTAGTAGCGCTTGCCCGGATAGCCCTCGGCATACTTGTTGGTCAGCACCGAGCCCGTCGCCGCCATGACCGCAGGCGAGGTGAAGTTCTCACTGGCGATGAGCTGGAGGGTGGTGTTCTGACGCACGAGCTCGGCATCCAGGTAGCCGAAGAGCTCGGGGTCGCTCGCTCGAATGTCGTCGGGGATCATGTGTCGCTCGTTCCTTCCTTCCCACCCACCGGGTCAGGCGCCGCCACAGTGTAAAGCGACGCCGTCCGAACGGCGCACCGGGAGCGCACCGGGAGCGCAGATCAGGGCCAGAGCAGATCAGGGCCAGAGCAGATCGACCAGCCGGGTGATCAGGCCGTCGAGCTCGTCGGCGAGGTCCTCGAACGCGCTGCGGCTCTGCCCGTAGGGGTCGGCGATGTCGTCGAGGGGCGACTCACCGAGCAGGTCACGTCGATCCCGACCCTCGTGTCGGGCCTCCAACCACGCGTCCAGGGGCTGGTCGGGATGACGAGGGCCCACGAGCTCACCGCGACGAACCAGCTCCTTGAGGGTGAAAGCCCGGGGCCAGACACCGGGGAGCACGCTCACCGCATCGCGCACGTGCTCGCGGGCCATGGCCAGCACCAACCCGGCGGGTTCGAGGATCGACGCCGAGCTCGATCGGCTGCGGTGTCCGCCGATGTCGATGCCCCGCTCGGC